>JBKJQC010000516.1:0-5105 GCA_046593995.1 Polyangiales bacterium | reverse complement strand
ATCGCCGCGAGGCGGTCGTGCCCTGCCTCGTCCGCCAGCGCGAGCGACTGCTGCAGCGCAGCGTACGCCGCCGCGTTGTCCCCGAGTCGCATCCGACAGTCCCCGAGGTTGTGCAAGTTGATCGCCGTTTCGTAGACCAACCCCGCGCCACGTGCCAACTCGGCGGCCTTCTCCGAATACTCCGCGCCGGCCCGCCAATCCCGCAGGAAGTAGCTCACAAGTGCCTTCGTCTTCGCGCGCTCGACCTGCAACACGGGCGTGTCGCCGAGCTTCTTCGCGACCTCCTCCGCGCGGTCGAGGAACCCGAGCGCCTTGCCGCGCGCCTCCGGTCCCGACACGGCGGCGAGCGCACCGGCGAGGCCGATGAAGACGTCGTACAGCTCCTTCGTGTCGCCGTGCGCACGGACCATCGGCTCGACGCGCTCGAGCATCGTGGCGGCCTCGCCGAACGCGCCGCTTCGGCGGGCCACCTCGGCGCGGGCCATCAGCACCCGTTGCAAGGTGCGCTCGTCGTGGCTCTCGGTGCTGAGGATCTCGGCGCGCTCGAAGGCTTCCTTCGCGCGATCGAAGAGCGAGATCGCCCCGAAGCCGCGGCCGGCCTCGACGAGGGCTTCGCGGCGCAGCTTGGGATCACCCTCGGCCTCGAGCCGCTCGAGCGAGCGATCGATGGCGCCGAGCGCGTCGGCTGCGCCCTCCGCACGTCCGCCGCGCGACGTACCGAGCCCGCTCGCGAGCGCGCGCAGCCAGCGCAGCACCTCGTCGTGATGGCGCGGTTTCAGATCGGTGAGGACGATCCCTCGGCCGAGATCCCGCGCCGCCGCCTCGGGGCGCGCTGCCTTCAGGTGTGCCTCGCCCGACTTCACGAACCAGCTCGCCGCGCGCTCGCGATCGCCGCTTTCGAGGAGGTGGTGGGCCACGCGATCGGGGGCCGCGTTGGTCTGGGCGATGAGCGCCGCGGCGATCGCCGCGTGGAATTCGCGCTTCGCCTCGGAGGGGGCGCCATCGAGCACCACCTCGCGTGCGACGGGCGAGACGAACGACACGCTGCGCTCTCCGCTGCGGGTAAGGATCCCCGACGCCTCGAGCGGGGTGAGCACGCGCTCGAGCCCCGCGACGCCGGCCGTGTCCTCGGATGAACGATCCGGACCGTCGACGCTCGACGCGACGAGATCGATCTCGGCCGGCTCGCCGAGGAGCGCGATCGTCGTCAGCACGGCGCGCTCGTGTGCGGACAGGCGTGCGAAGCGCGAGGCCACGAGGCCGCGGAGGGATTTCGGGAGATCGACGCTGTCGGCGGACTTGCGGAAGACGGCGCGTTCGACCGGCGAGCGGCCCGTCGCGGGATCGGGCGTGTCGATCACCTTCGTCACGGCGCCCGCGTCCTGCACCGCGCGCACGATCTCTTCGACGTAGAGCGGGTTGCCCGACGCGCGATCGCCGACGAACGAGAGGAGCTCGGCCGCGACGTCGCGCACGCCGAAGCGCGTCGCGATCATCTTGCGCATCTCCTCCTCGCTCAGCTCGCGGAGGAGGACGAGGTGGTTCGAGACCGTGCCTGCACCCGGGCCGTCGAGCGTGAGGAACAACCCGCCGCCGTCCTCGGCGCGGCCCTCGACGGAGGATGCCGCGAAGAGCAGCACGACGCGGCATCCCGCGACCGCCTTTGCGACCGACGACAGCACCGCGCGCGACGGCTGGTCCATCAGCTGCACGTCGTCCCACGCGAGCACGTGGAGTCGGTCGTCGCAGAGTCGCGAGATCATGTGCGCGAGCGCGGCCGCCGCGTGCTCTTGCGTCGAGGCCGCGTCGCCCTTTCCGACGTCCCCGCCCGCGCGCACCAGATCGAGCACCGTGCGGAGATCGTCGTCGCCGAGGCCGAGCGCGCGGAGGCGCGGGCGTACCGCGGAGAGCTTCGTCTCGGGATCGCCCTCCTCGATGCCGCACAAGACTCGGAGCATCGCCGCCACGCCTGCGAGCGGGACGTCCTTGCCGTGCGGCGTGCACATCGCGAGGTACCAGCCGACGTTGTACGAGCCGCGCTGGAGGCGGCGGTGCACCTCGTGGAGGAGCCGCGTCTTGCCGATGCCGGGCGCGCCGCGCACCGTGACGAGCCGCGCCTTCCGACGCGTCGCCGAAGCGAGGATCTCGCCGAGGACGCGGAGCTCCTCGCGACGGCCGACGAACTTCGCGTAGAGATCCGTCGACGGACGCCGCCCCTTGAGCAGCACGCCGGTGACACCGCCGAGCATCTTCGCCGCGTCGGGGATCGGCTCGACGTCGATCGACGAGCGGACGTGACGGAGCGCGGCGGTCGAGATGGCGATGCGCGCCTCGCGCGCGCGGGCGAGATCGCGCGCCGCCGAGAGCAGCGACGTGAGCTTCTCGTCGTTCACGACGTCGCCAGCGGGCGTGACCACCACCTTGGCGGCGTGGATGCCGATCGCAGCAGCGGGCGCGATCTCGCGGACGGTCCGAGCGATGACGAGCGCGCCGCGGATCGCGAGCTCGGTGTCGCGCCCGTCGGGCACGTCGAGGCCGAACACGCCGACGACGCGGCCGTTCTCGTTGTCGATCACGCGCGCGCCGTAGCGCTTGAGCAAGGTCTCGGCGGCATCGATCGCGCGGTGCACCAGCGACGGGCGCGCCTCCGAGTCGGACATGCGGATCGGCGGCAGCGACGGCGTCTCGTTCGACCTGTCGGGGCGGGCTTCGGCGTTGCCGATGTCGACGACGAGCGCGGTCACCTCGCGGTGCTCGCCGAGCGTCGCTGCGCGCGCGAGCGTGCCGGGTGGGATGTCGGTCTGGCCGGTCACCGCGCGGGGCGGGGCGGTCGCGACGTCGCTCGCATCGGGCACCTCGACGGGCGTACGAACGAGGCCTTCCTCGACGTCGACGTCGACGTCGACCTCGAACGGCGCGGCCGCGAGGCTCTGACGCCCGTCGCGGTACGCCGCGAGGATCTCGCTCAGCGGGTGCGCGCCGAAGCGATCCCCCGACGTGTAGAGGTACGCCAGGAGATCATCGTGGAGGCGCGCGGCGTCCGGGTAGCGGGACTCCGGATCGAGCGCGAGCGCGCGCTTCACGATCGCCGCGAGCTCCTTCGACACGTCCGGGCGCGCGAGCTCGAGGGGCGGGGCTTCTGCCGCACGCACGCGGCGAAGGGTCTCGATCGTGGTCGCGGCCGCGAACGGGTTGGTGCCCGCGACCATCTCGTAGAGGACGACGCCGAGCGCCCAGATGTCGATCCGCGCATCGGTGCCTGCGCCGTTGGCCTGCTCCGGCGCGAGATAGGCGAACTTCCCACGGATCGGGATCTTCCCGTCCGCGCGCGGCTCGTCCTCGTCCGGGCCGAGCGTGTCGCGTGCCTTCGCGATGCCGAAGTCGGTGACCTTGACCTCCCCCTCGTAGCTGAGGAGGACGTTCTGCGGGCTCACGTCGCGGTGCACGATCCCGAGGGGGCGGAGCTGCTCGTCGCGCCGCCGGTGCGCGTGATCGAGCCCCTTCGCGACCTCGGCTGCGACGTACGCGGCGACCGAGAGCGGGAGCGGACGAGACTTGCGACGGTGCCACGCGAGCAGCGTCGCGAGATCGAGCCCGTGCACGTACTCCATCGCGATGAAGAGGGCATCGCCGACGCGACCGAGATCGAACACCTGCACGACGTTCGCGTGCGACAGGCGCACCGAGAGCTTGGCCTCACGCACGAACATGTCGACGAAGCGCGGCTCACGCGCGAGTTGCGGGAGGATTCGCTTGATGACGAGGACCTTCTCGAACCCCTCCACGCCGTACGACTTCGCACGGAACACCTCGGCCATGCCGCCGAGCCCGATCTTCTCGAGCAGCGCATAGCGACCGAAGGCCTGGAGCTCCGGCTTCGCCTCCCCTCCGCCCTCCCGGACGCGGGGCTGAGCCTTGTCGTTCAGCTGTGTTCCCAAGCTCCGTGATCCCCCGCCCGCGCGCTACCCCCCAGAATCATTCGAAAAGGCTATCACGGCGCCTTTCGACCCGCGCATGCGGAAGCCTGGTCGAGCGCGCGACCCTTGCGCTGGATCGAAGGCGAACAGGCCTGGGCATTCCCGAGGCGAGGAGTACGTTCACCGCGCGTGGGCGCGAAACCGAGCCGAAAACCAGAGCCGCACGCGCGCGAGCTCGACCGTAGCGCGGCGCTCGCACCGCCGGCGGCGCCCGAGGCGCGCGAACGCCGCTTCCTCGATCTGCTGCTCACCGCGCCCGTCTTCGTCGTCTACCACCTCGGCGTCGTCTTCCTCGACGTGCGGAACGGGTTCGACCCGATCACGGACGCGATGCTCGGCCTGCTCGAGCGCTCGCTCGGCCTCTACCTGCTGCTTACGTTCGGGCTCGCCGCCGCGCTGGCGATCACCGTCCGCGTCCTTGGCTACACCAAAGAGCTCCATCCGAAGCGGATGGCTCTGCGTCTCGGAGAGGCGCTCGTCTACGCGTTCGTGATGGCCGTCGTCGCGCGCAACGTCGCCTCGTACACGCTCGGCGCGAAGATGACGCACTCCCCACCGGCGGCGATCGTGATGTCGTTCGGCGCGGGGTTCTACGAGGAGATCGCCTTTCGCGTGATCCTCTTCGGCGCCGGCGTGTGGGTCATCCGTCGCTTCACGAAGGGGTGGCGTGCGATCGGCTGGGAGATCGGGTGGGCGCTCTGCGCCGCGTGCGCCTTCAGCGCGGTGCACTACGTCGGAGCGCTCAGCGATCCCTTGCGGGTAGGCTCGTTCATCTTTCGCGCGACGTGCGGGGTCGTGCTCACCGTCGTCTATCGGCTCCGTGGGTTCGCGGCCGCGGTCTGGACGCACGCGCTCTACGACGTGGCGGTGATGATTTGATACAAGAACCAGGCGAAGACCGCGTTCGGTTACGCGAGGGCCTCCGCGCGATGGCTCTCATTGGTGCGTGCATCGTTCTGCAAAGTAGCAGCACCGCCTGCGCAAAATTCGCCGCGGTGAGGTCGCCCGGGTTCGTCTCCTCCGTCGTCAGCGGTTGGTACTTAGCACTACTGTGTCAGGTCGGTGCGGGCGCCGAACGTGCGGCGTGGTGCGCGTGCACCGAGGGCTGCGCTGTCGAGCGCGCCGCGT
>JBKJQC010000477.1:0-5472 GCA_046593995.1 Polyangiales bacterium | reverse complement strand
GTGTCGCTGAGTGCGTGGTGCATGGCCGGGTGCGCGTCGGTTCTCGCCATGGACGAGCTTCCGGGGCCGAGTGGCGCTGTCGAGGACTCGAGCATCGCTGCGGACACGTCGACCGATGCGATCGAGGAGATGGTCGGCGGGAGTGATTCATCGATGGTCGATACGGGTGCGCAAGACGACACGCTCGTGACGCTCGTCGACACGGGCCGCGCGCCGATGGATTCGGGTACGGACATCGACGCGACGACCGACACCTTCGTGGTGGCGGACGCCACGGTTGGCGACACGACGGCCACCGACACGCACGTCAACGACACGACGACCGACACGACGACCGACGACACGATGGACAGCGCGGCGCCCGCGCAAGACACGATGGACAGCGCCACGTTCGACACCCGCGACAGCGCGACGTTCGACACGATGCCGCCGCCGGATGGCGGTCCACCATTGCCGCCGTCATGCTCCGGCGGGCCGACGTGCGGGAGCGAGAGCTGCTGTACGAGCCTCTCGGTGCCGGGCGGCACGTTGTTCAAGCGCAGCTACGACGGGGTGAACTACACCGATGGCCAATACACCGCGACGGTGAGCAGCTTCCGGCTCGACAAATACGAGATCACGGTGGGTCGCTTCCGGAAGTTCGTCGACGCGCTGGTGGGCGGTTGGACGCCGGCCGCCGGCTCGGGGAAGCACACGCACCTGAACGGCGGGAATGGTCTCTCGACCGGGATCTTCGACGCCGGCACGTCGTTCGAGCCCGGATGGGACAGCGCGTGGACCGCGACCCATCTCCCGCCATCGAAGACGTCGTGGGACGAGCCCGGCGTGTGCCTGTCGGCCTACCAGACCTGGACGCCGTCGGCCCTGGCGAACGAGACCAAGCCGATCAACTGCGTGAACTGGTATCAGGCCTACGCGTTCTGCATCTGGGATGGAGGGTTCCTCCCGTCGGAAGCGGAGTGGAACTACGCGGCCGCGAACGGCACGGAGCAGACCGTGTATCCGTGGGGATCGACGGTGCCCGGAGCGAACACGAACCTCGCGATCTACGGCTGCTACTACAATGGAACGGGCACTTGCGGCGGCGTGCAGAACATCGCGCCGGTGGGGACGGTGCCCGCCGGGAACGGAACGAACTGGGGGCACGCTGATTTGGCGGGGAACGTGTATGAGTGGACGTTCGATCTCTATTCCGCCGCCTACCCGCAACCGTGCAACAACTGCGCCTCGATCGCTGGCTCCAATCGGGTGATCCGCGGGGGCTCGTTCTACGGCGGCGCCACCAGCCTGCGCGCGGGCTACCGCAACGACTACACGCCGACGAATCGCGTCATCGACATCGGCGCCCGGTGCGCGAGAACTCCGTAACAGAAACGAAACGCGCCGCCGGAGGGCGTGCCGGCGGGCACCTTTCTCGTGAAGGAACAGTCTGCGAACCGCGTCGACGGCGCCGCGGAGCTTCCGGGTGGTCTCACGCAGAACCACACGTGGATCGCGGTCAGCCTGCTGCGACATACGCTCGTCCTCTACGACGGGACGACGCCGGTCTTCACGACGACTGGTGTCTACCTACCGGCGTCGACGTCATGGGCGATCCCGAGACGTCACGCGCGATGCCGAAGGGCTGCTTCCAGGTTTCCACCAAGCACATTCGTACGGCCGACGGTTCGACAGCGACTCGGATCCGCGTCTTCTGACCGTCAGCTGCAGACACGTAGACCGTGACCCGGGCTTCTTTCACGCTCTCTGACGACTGACGACGTACTACGGTTCGGGAATGGTCCGCACGCACGCCCTCTGGATCGTCGCCACGTTGTCGCTCGTCGCCTGCACGCCGCGGACGAAGCGCGGTCCCGTCGCGAGCACGGCCGCAGCGCCGTCGACGGCGACGTCTCCGACCACGCCTGCGACAGCGACCACGGCGAGCTCGGCGACCCCCGCAGGCGCGTGGCCCACGGCGGCGCCGACTGCGTCACAGGCCGCGACGAAGCCGCTCCTCGCGCCGCTCGTCGGCGTCGATGCGCGGCGTGCCGAGGTGCGCGCGGTGTTGCTCGAGCTCGTGGCGCAGCTCTCGCCTACGCAGGCCGCGAAGGTGAGCACGATCCCGCTGCGGTTCGATCCGGATGCGAACGACGTCAACGCGTTCGCCGGTTGCGAGAAGGGGGCGCCGTACCTCGCCGCGACGGAGGGATTCCTCCTCGCGATCGACGCCATCGCGCAGACGCGCGCGACCGACGAGCTGTTCGGCACGAAGACCTACGACACCTATGCGAAGGATGTCGCGAAGCGCATCGACAAGCCGGGTGGCGGCGGTCCTGGGCTCCCGGCCGGGAGCATCCCCTCGCAGTACGTCGACAACGCGCAGCGCCAGTCGCGCGCGCGAGAGATCTTCGGCGACGTCGTCGCCTTCGCGTTCGGTCACGAGCTCGCGCACCATTATCTCGGGCACACCGGCTGCGCGACGGGACAGGCGACGGGGAGCGGGCCGAACCCCGCGGTGGTCGGGCTCGTCGTGACCACGATCATCCCCGGGTTGAACCAACCGACGGAGATCGCCGCGGACACCGCGGGGTGCTTCAACACGCTCGACGCAGGTAAGGCGCGACGCCCGAACCACGCGTGGAGCGAGCAGGGCGGTCTGTGGCTGTTCGAGTTCTTCGGCCACCTCGAGGGCAGCTCGCTCCTCTCGTCCGTCGGCTTCCTCCGCACGCACCCGGACTCACGCCTGCGCGGCCCGATCATCAAGGCCGCCGCGAACGCGTGGCGCGCGGAGCAGCCCAAGTAGTTCGCGAAGAGCGGATGCCGCCGGCGGCGCCGGCGGGTCCGCCGCTCCCGCCGGCGTGCGCACGTGAGAATCACCGGGACTTCGTGCCCGCGTCGGGCACATGAGCTCCGGCACGGCGTGCGCAGAGGTTCGTGCTCGTCGCACCTTGCGGCGGGGGGTCGGGCCATGAATCCTGTGAGCATGTCGGATTCGTTGCACCTCGGCCCGACGCCGCCGCGAGGGGAGGATCTCCCCTGCGACGACGGTGAGCCCATGGAGACCTCGCGACATCGGCGGCAGATGAACGTGCTCGTCGATTCGCTCGAGGATGCGTGGAGCGACCGCGACGATTTCTACGCCGCCGGCAACATGGCGCTCTACTTCAGCGCGACGCAGTCGCGGCGGAACGACTTCCGCGCGCCGGACGTGTTCGTCGTGCTCGACACCGACCGGCACGAACGTAAGTCGTGGGTCGTGTGGGAAGAAGGGGGGCGCGCGCCCGACGTCGTGATCGAGGTGACGTCCGAGTCGACCGAGGACGTCGACCGCGGCGCCAAGATGAACATCTACGCGCGCGTGCTCCGCGTCGCCTGTTACGTCATCTACGACCCGTTCTCCGCGCGGCTCGATGCCTACCGGCTCGACAGCACGGGGCGCCGCTACACGCGCATCGAGGCCGACGCGCGCGGACGCGTGCGCGTCGAGCCGCTCGGCCTATGGCTCGGAGTCGTGCCCTCGCAAATCAAGGAAATCGAGGCGCCGTGGCTGCGCTGGATCGACGAGGACGATTGCGTCCTGCCATACGGTCCGGAGTTGACGCGGGCTGCGGCCGAGGTGGTGGCCGCGGCCAGGGAGGACGCGCGCGCCGCAGTGGGGAGCGTGCGCGCTGCAGAGGACAGCGCGCGCGCCGCAGAGGACAGCGCGCGCACGGCAGAGGGGAACGCGCGCGCCGCGGCCGCGCGCGCCGACGCTGCCGAGGCAGAGCTCACGCGACTGCGTGACGAGCTGCGTCGCCGCGGTGGGTAGGCGCCGCCTCCCGACGCGCCGGCAGGCTCGTGCTATCACCGCAGGCGTGAGGCGCGTCTCCCTCCTCGTGTCGGTGCTCGCGTTCGCCGCCTGCGCGAAGGGCGCAGAGAACGTTCCGGACATCCAGACAGACTCGTCTGTCGCCGACGTGGTCGGCATCGAGACCGAGGGCGTCGACTCGAGCACGGACGCCGGCAGGGACGCCACGGTCGCGGAGACGGCGAGCGACGCCGCGGACGCGGTCGGTCTCGATACGGCGCGGGAGACGGCGAGCGACACGGCCGACAGCTCCGCGCCCGACACGCAGCCCGTCGACACCGGCACCGACGCCTACGAGGCGGGGCCCGACACCTACGACGCTGGCCCCGACACGTTCGACGCGGGCCCGTGGGTCCACACCATCAACGTCGACGGCGTGAAGGACTTCCACGAGGGGACCGAGAAGTTCCTCACGACGACCACCGGGTTCAGCGCGTGGATCACCTGGGACGCGAACAACCTCTACGTCGCCTACGAAGGCATCGACGTCGGGTCGAATCTGTCCGCCGAGAAGTGGCTCCTCATCTACATCGACGTCGATCCCGGGGGCGGCACCGGGACCAACACCGCCGAGCAGTACCGCACCCAGAAGCCGCTCTTCCCCAGCAACTTCTACGCGGATCACTACGTGCGCTGGAGGACCGACGACCTGTTGCTCGGCGTGCGCAGCTGGACCGGCACCGCCTGGGGAACGGGTGTCGCGACCGGCGTCACGCGCGCGAAGACGGGCGGCTACATCGAGTTCAAGATCCCGCGGACCACGTTGTTCCCCGCCTCGTCGTCGATCGGGATCATGACCTACTTCCTCAACGAGAAAGACTTCGGCGAGTTCACCTGGGCTGGGCTCTACGCCGGCAACTTCACGGACGGTTACTACAACACGTCGAGCAACCCGCTGCAGATCAGCAAGTACTTGCTGGCTGATTTCAACCTGCAGCTGCCGCCGAACGACGTCTCGCGCAAGAAGCCCTGATGGGCCTCGTCGACGATCTCCGCCGACTCTTCGCCGACGCCGAGGTCTCTCTCGTCGGCGCGCGCGACGAGCGGATCGAAGCCGAGCGCGCGCTCGCCGCCGACGACTTCTACCGCGCCCGCGCGGCCGCGCGCCGGATCCTCGATCGCGCGCCGCACTCGCCGATCGGCCTCGCGCTGCTCGCCGACGCTTGTGAGGGCGCCGGCCTCGACGCGGAGCTCGAGGAGACGCTCGCGGTGCTCTCCCGTGTCGCGGGATCGTCGCCCGACGTGTGGCTCCGCCTCGGCCGCGTGCGCACGCGTGTGGGCGCATCGTCGCGGGAGATCCGTGACGCGCTCGTGCGCACGGTCGCCTGGACCGACGACTTCGATCCAGAGAAGCGCTGGAGCGCCCGACAAGCGCGCCTCCTGCTCGCCGATCTCGAGATCGCGGAAGGGAACGCGGTCCGTGCCGAAGGGTGGCTCGCGCCGCTCGCGACCGACAGCGAGCAGGGCGGAGACGTCCGTCGCCGGCGCCTCGCCGCGGCCGTCGCGCGTCGCTCGACGGCAGACGTCGCGCGGTTCCTCGTCGGCTTCGAGCCGGCCGTCGAGGACGCCGAGGGTCAGCGGCTGGTGGGCGAGTCGCATCGTCTCCTCGGCAACGCGCCGGCCGCCGTGCGCGCGCTCGCCCG
>JBKJQC010000409.1:0-20487 GCA_046593995.1 Polyangiales bacterium | reverse complement strand
GCGCGTTCCCGCTGCCGTCGACCGCGATCCCGTAGCCCTCGTCGGATCCGCCGCCGCCGAGGTACGACGACCAGACGAGCGCGCCCGCGCCGCTCACCTTGGTCACGAAAGCGTCCCGCGTGCCGCCGAGCGTCTTGTCGAACCCGCCGGTCGTCGGGAAGTCGGTCGAGTCAGTGTGCCCCGTGACGAGCGCGTTCCCGCTGCCGTCGACCGCGATCGCTAGGCCGATGTCCTGCGAGCCTCCCCCGAGGTACGACGACCAGACGAGCGCGCCCGAGCCGCTCACCTTGGTCACGAACGCGTCATAGGAACCGCCGTAGGTCGTGTCGAAGCCGCCGCTCGTCGGGAAGTCGGTCGACCGCGTGGACCCCGTGACGAGCGCGTTCCCGCTGCCGTCGACCGCGATGCCGTCGGCCCGGTCTTGCGAGCCGCCGCCGAGGTACGACGACCACGCGATCGTCGGATCGATCACCAGCGGCTCCCGCCCGTCCCACCCGTCGACCTCGAGCGCGACGTCGGTATCGCGCACCACGTGCCGCGCGATGAGCTCACGCCGCTGCGCGCCCTCGCCTTCTCCCGCTGGCCCTGCGATCGCGAACGCCCGCAACCCACGCACCCGCAGGACGCCGAGCCCGGTTTCGACATCCACCCCGCGACCGTCGTCGACCACGCGCACCGCGGTCGCGCCGTCCCAGCGCATCACGAGGTCCGACACCTTCGCGCCCGGCGACAGCACGAAGCGATACGCGACGCCGCCACGCGCCGGCTCCGCGACCATGTCGACGCCCGCATACACGTCCTCCCACGCGAGCCGTCCGTACGTCGGCGCATCGGTCGCCCACGACGTCGGCGTGCCGACGTAGTGGTGCACCCGCCCGTGCCGCGGATCCTCCGCGACCAGCGCTCCCTCGCGCGCGCGGACGAGGGTGCAGCGCAGGCCCCAGCCAGCGAGCGCGCCCGGATCTTTTTCGCGGCCGCTCGGCGACGACAACGAGAACGCGAGCCCGGTCTGCGTGAAGAACGTCGCGAAGTCACGGCGTCTCATCGCGTAGCGCCCGGAACGATCCGCCATCGGCGCGATCGAGCTCGGCATCAGGAAGGTCGATCGACCGCTCGCCGGCGGTGTCGGGATCTCGAACGCATCCTTCGACGGCGCGATCGCCGGCGCGAAGGTCTGCACATTCTGCGCGATCACGAACGGCAGGCTCCCGCGCTTGCTCGACACGATCGCAGCGGGCCGCTCTTCGCGGAGCCTCCATCGCAGCGCGCGCGCCTCTTCGGCAGACGTGCGCGCGACGCCCGCATCGCCGCTCCCCGTGCCCTCGCGTGCGCCGCACGCGCAGAGGACGACGCAGCCAGCCAACAACCCCAACCCGGCTCGTCGCATCGAACGTCCTCCCTCGTTCTACCGTTGGCGATGATCGCACACGACGCGGATGCTGGACAGGAAGGATCAGCGTCGCGCCCGCCAGTGGCTGCTGAAGTTCCTGCTGCGGCGAGGCGTATCGACGCCCGCGAAGATGCGCCTGTGGACGGAGAAGCACCGGACGTGGGTGTGGAGTCTGACGTTCGCTCTGGCTCCGCAGCAAGCCACCCTGAGCGACTACGCGACCAAGGTCGACCACGCGCGCGACGGCGTGCTGCGTCTGGAGAAGGCCATCGAGGCGGCGATCGCGACGGCGCCGGCGTCGATGCGAGCGGTGATTCGAGGCGCTTCAGTCGATGCGCGCCGTCTCGCAGTTGGTCGTGGCGGTGACGGTGGTCGCCGAGGTCGGCGAGCTCTCGCGCTTCGAGCATCCCCGGCAGTTGATGGGCTACAGCGGCGCCGTACCCATCGAACGCCGCATAGAGACGCTTCAGCGCTTCAGCAACGATGACGCGGAGGTGGGCAGCGTTCGAGCGAGACCTCCACGGAGCTCCACGGAGAATCCCCGAAATGCCCATGCGACAGGGCTTCGGCCCAGACCCGCGCCGGTAGTGCGGCACAGCTCCCGACGAATCACGACCATGTTGGCGGGCGGCAACGCTCGATCCACGAATCGCAGACTGATGGACCGTCGTCGCGCTCTCGCGGATCATGCCCGCCGCCGCCGGCGCGTCGCCACTGGCATCGCGAACGTGTCCAGGAGGATCCCATGCGGTGCGACCGACGCTGCCCTCGCTGATAACATCGTCCGATGCCTCTGCCTCGCGAAGCCCGCGGTCCGTCGCCGCGCGAACTGTACGAAAGCCTCGTCGTCGACGACCGGTTCGAGATCGTCGCGTTCGCCGGCGAGGGCGGGATGGGGACGGTCTATCGGGCGCTCGACCGGGCAACCGGCAGCCCCGTCGCGCTGAAGGTCATGACGTCGAGCGGCCATTCGGATCATGTCGAGCGGTTCGCGCGTGAGGCGCGCGTGCTGGCGGCCCTCGAGCACCCGGGGATCGTGCGCTACGTCGCCCATGGCGTCCTGTCGGACGGAGCGTCGTACCTGGCGATGGACTGGCTCGTGGGCGAGGATCTCGCGGTCCGCATCGGGCGCGAGGACGTCACGGTCGGAGAGGCGCTGCGGCTCGCCCGCGCGACGTCGGCGGCGCTCGCGCTCGCACACGCGCGCGGCGTGACCCATCGCGACGTCAAGCCTTCGAACCTGTTCTTGGTGGACGGGGATGCCGCGAAGCTGAAGGTGCTGGACTTCGGGATCGCGCGTACGCCGGAACAGGCCGCGAAGCTCACCGCAACAGGCATCGCCATCGGCACCATGGGCTACATGGCCCCGGAGCAGGCGCGCGGGGAACGCGACGTCGACGGGCGCGCCGATGTCTTCTCACTCGGGTGCGTCCTCTTCGAATGCGTCACGGGTCAGGCCCCGTTCGTGGGCCCGAACCCGATTGCGGTGCTCACGCGTGTGCTGATGCACGAGCCGCCGAGGGTGGAGGCCGTACGCCCTGGTCTGCCGCTGGCCCTCGGAGATCTGGTCGCGCGCATGCTTGCCAAGGACCCTGCCCTGCGACCCACCATGGCCGGTGTGGGCGAAGCGATCGACGCGATCACACCCTCCGACGTTCTCCTCCGCGAGCGCCCGCACGCGCCGCGCGCGACCAAGGGGCTCTCGGGACAAGAACAACGCGTGCTCTGCCTCCTGCTCGTGGCGCTCGGAGCCGAGACGGATGCGACGATGTCGGCGGGAGAGAGTGACGCAGAGCGCGCGCTGGTGAAGGACGTCGCGGCGCGGTTCGAAGCGAGCTGCACGTTCGCCGGTTCGAGCACGGCCATGGTGCTGGTGAACGGCGGTGGTGCAGGCGAGCAGGTGAGCCTCGGGGCGCGCTGCGGGCTCGCCCTCTCGCTCGCGCTCCCCCACGCGCGGATCGTGCTCGCGACGGGGCGCGCCCAGACTTCGGGCGGCTTCCCGGTTGGCCCGGTGATCGACGCGGCGGTGGCGTTGCTCCAGGCGACGTCGAGCCGCGCCGCCGGGGTGTGGACGGACCAGGCGAGCGCGTCGCTCCTCGAGCCTTCGTTCGAGCTGGAAGACATCGCGGGCGCACCCCGCGTCGTGCGGCACCACGAAAAACCGCGCTCCGCGCGGCTCGTGGTCGGGCGCGTGACGCCCTTTTTCGGACGCGAGAAAGAGCTCGCGCTCCTCGAGTCCACGCTCGCCGAGTGCGCGGACGAACGGTGCGCGCGCGCGGTGCTGATGACGGCGCTACCCGGAATGGGCAAGTCACGGCTGCGCGACGAGTTCGTCCGGAACGCCATCGACGGGCAGCAGGCGCGCGTCCTCACGGCGCGCGGCGAGCAGGTGCGCGCGGGCTCGACCTTGAGTGTCGCGCGGCAGCTCCTCCGCGCGGCGGCGAGCGTCACCGAGGGCGATCCCCTGGGCGAGCAGCAGGCGCGCGTCGGGGCGCGCGTCCGGAGCGTGATGCGCGGTGAGGACGGCGCGCGCGCGGCGGAGATCCTCGCCGAGGCGCTGGGGCCGGGCGCGCCGGGAGAAGGCTCGCCGCTGCTACGCGCCGCTCGGGTCGAGCCACGGATCATGATGGAATGGATGCGGAGGCTGATGCCCGCGTGGCTCGCGGCCGAGGCGCGCGCGGAGCGTGCGCTCCTGGTGATCATCGACGACGCACAGTGGGCCGACACCGCCAGCCTCCAGTACATGGTCGCGACGCTGCGCGAGGCGGAGGACGCGCCGCTCATGGTCCTCGGGCTGGCGCGGCCGGAGGTGCACGAGACGACCGCCGGGGTGTGGAACGGGGCGTCCGCCCAGGAGGTCTCGCTCGGACCGCTGAGCAAGCGCTCGGCGGAGCGTCTCGCCCGCGCGGTTCTCGGCGAGGGGGCGGACGTCGAGACGGTGGCGCGGGTGGTCGCTCGCGCGGCGGGCAACGTCTTTTTCCTGGAGGAGCTCCTGCGCCGCGTGGCGAGCAACGGCACGGGCGAGCTGCCCGACACCGTTCTCGCCGTCCTCGACGCGCGGCTTCAAAAGCTCTCGCCGGGCGTGCGCTGTGTCCTGCGCGCTGCAAGTGTCTTCGGGGAGCGGTTCTGGGACCGCGGTGTGCTGGCCGTGCTCGGCGCGGGGGCGACGGAGGCCGAGGTCACGACCTGGCTGGCGGAGCTCGAGCGGCACGAGATGGTCGCCCTCGCGACCGAGTCCCGCTTTGCCGGGCACCAGGAGTATCGTTTCCGCCACGCCCTGATGAAGGAGGCCGCGTACGCGACGCTCACGGCGGGCGATCGCGAGACCGGCCATCGCCTCGCCGGCGCGTAGCTCGAGTCCGTGGGCGAGACGGACCCGATCGCGCTCGCCAATCATTTCGTCGCCGGCGCCGACTCCGAGCGAGCGGCCCAATGGCTCCTGGCCGCGACGTATGCCGCTCGCCACGCGGGCACCGTCAACCGCGCACGCGAGCTGGCCGAGCAAGGCTTGGCTCTCTCGCCGGTCGAGGACGTTCGCGTGCGCCTCTCGCTCTCGCGTGCGCTGGCGGTGGCGCTGGGGGGAGACCTCGTGAGCGCCCTGCCGGAGCTCCTCGAGACGTTGCCACGGATCCCGACGGGGAGCGGCGAGTGGTACGAGGGCGCGGCGGGCGCCATCTGCGGGGCGATGGCGGTCATGAAGCCGGAGCTCGCGATCCCGATCATCGGCATGGTGCTGGCCGACGAATCGCCTACGCTGGCGATCAGCCCCGTCGGCTCGTCGCACTACTTGCTTTGCTTCGGCCTCTCGGTGGCGGGGCAAGCGGAGTTTCGCGACCAGCTCCTGGCCCGGGTGACCGCCGTCGGCGACAGGAGCACGAGCGCGGACCAGAACTTCTGGGGCTGGCTCGCCTTGACCCGCGCGATCTGTGCACGCACTCCCGGCACGGCCTACGTGGCCACGCGAGAAGCTGTGGCGATCTTTCGCAAGACCGGGGACGTTTTCGGCCTCGCGTGCGCATTCGCGACCGCGGGCGACCTCTATGTGGGAGTCGGTGATCTCGAGGGTGCACTCGCGGCGAGCAACGAGGTGCTCACCCTCGGCGCGAACCAGGGCCTTGGCGCACTCCGCGTGTACGGCGTGGTCAATGGCGCACGAGTCATGGCGCTCCAGGGCCGGCTGGACGAGGCGACCGCGCGCGTCAGCGAGGCAGGCGTGGTGGAAGACGTGTACCCGCAGCGGCGGCTGAAGACCGACGTCATCGCCGAGGTCCATCTTCGCCGGGGAGAGATCGCCCTCGCGGTGCGCGTCGCCGAGGAGGTCCTCGCGGCGCCCGACACGCCGCCGGTGGTCGTCCCCGCCGCCCACGCCGTGCTCGCGCGAGCCGCCGTGCACCAAGGCCGCTTCGAAGACGCATGCGATCACGCGACGCTATCCCTTGCAGGGGACTCCATCGCCGGGTTCCACATCCACGGCTCCCACGCGTCGCTCGCGCGCGTGCGGTCGCTGGACGCCCTGGGTCGCTCCGGGCCGGCGCGTGAGGCCCTCGCGGAGGCTCGCGCCCGCCTGCTCCGCTACGCGGACGATCTCCCCGATGTGGCAGAGCGGACGCGCTACCTCGCGATCCCGGTCAACGCCGAGATCCTTGCGTTGACGCTCGAAGATCGCGCCGAGTGAACACTGGCCCTCGTTCGAACGGTGTCGAGCTGTGTATGTATCTACGCGTGTAGGGGCGACGCTCGTAGGTAACGAGCTGGAACCCGGCGTTGCGGAGACCGGCGAGCGTCTGCGGGAATTCGGCGCTCCTGCAAAAGGCTCGCGGAACTGCAACTCCTGCGGGGTCTCGTGCGGCTCGGGCTTCAGCTGCATCAACGGAAGCTGCAACAGCTGAGCACCTGAGCGCGAGGGGAAGCGCGTGGATTTCCACGCGCTCACCGCGACGGGCTCGCGCCATGGCATCGGCACAGCCCGCTTCGGACGCCTTCGCGGACGTCACTGCGATCAAGGCGGCGAATCCAAGGGCTCGCAGACCCGCGCGCTGAACGACCCCTCGAGCTCTCCCGGAGGCGCGTCTCCGGCGCTCGTCGCCAGCACGGCGCCCGCGATCGTTCCGCCCCGGGCGAGCTCCAGCGTTTCGAAGCGGATCGCGGTGCGGCCGAGGGACGCCGACTGCAGACGGTTGCCGACCCACCGATCCACCACCGCGGCCGCCGGCTCCGCCGAGCCGAGATGCGTCGCGCCCTCCGCCGTGCCGCCGATCGCATTCACCATGACCACCATCTCGCGCAGCGCCCGCAGGTCCGCGCCGCCGCAGGTGACGTCCGCGGTCGGGAACAGCTGGATGCGCGAGACGTATCGGCTGCCTCGCTCTCTGTCGACCCACGCGACGGCCCCCTTCACTTCGAAGGGAACGCCGGCGAACGCCCCTCGCGCCGGATGATCACCGGCGATCTTCGGCGGCGAGAGCGCCGACGTCTTCTCGCACAGCTTGACATCGAACGAGCCCGACGCGTCGTACACGCCGGCATTCGCCGGATCCGAGGATGACCAGTGGATCTTCAGGCTTCCCCGAATGCGATCACCGGCGGAAGGTTCGAGGTCGACGGTGGTCGCTCTGCGCGAAGCGATGGTCGGACTTTCGCCCGCGGCGCCCGACGATAACGCCACGTCGAGCCCGACCTTGCCGACGAAGAAGGAGCCACGCGGTCCCTCGGGGATCCAGAACTCGACGCGCTGATCACCTGTGACCTGCGAGGGGAGCTTGCAGTCGATCGCGCGGCTCGAGAGCACGACGTACACACCGGCGCCCGACAGTGTCCTGGCGATCCCGTAGACGAGCTTCGCGTTCTTCCCCGCGAACGATGCGTCGACCGAGGCGGTGGACGCCCTCGAGCAAGCCATCGACCCACCGATCGTCACGAGCGTGATCAGCGTGAGTGTGAAGCGGCGCATTCTCGACGCAGCATAGGTGTTCTACAGCACGAACGACTTCGACCTCGCCAACCGGAAACAGTGAGGCGATTGCGCGGCGGCGGTCGACGACTCGGTGGTACCGCTCCGCCAACGGCGCCCTTCGTCGATCGATGCGCCCGCTGGCGTCGCGGCGTTGCCCCGCGAGGCGTCAGAGCCGCGTCAGAGCCCCTTGATGCGGTAGATGCTCCCCTCGGAGACGTTCTTCGTGCCCGTGCGGCTCTGGCTGGCGGCGAGCCAAGTGGTCCCCCGCTCGACGTCGAATGAGTTGAACCAGCCGTAGTCGAGGCCGCACAAGGTCTTCAGGCTCACGCTCGCGACGAACTCGCCCTTCGCCGCTTGCCACATGGTGATCCGACCGTAGTTCGAGTCGAGCACGCAGACGCCCGCCTTGCAGCCGTTGATCTCGTGCGTCCAACCGAAGCGATCGTCACTGCTCCCGCTCTTGTCGCTCTTGCCGAAGCGGAACTTCTCTTTGCCCGTCTCGATGGATCGCGTCGCGGTGCCGATGGAAGAGCCGCGCGAGCGAGGCCCCGGGCGTCCGCGAAAGGGAGAGGCGAAGCGACCGGTGAATCGGGTCTTCCGCATGGCGTACGTCGGCACCGTGACGTTCCACGACAAGAACGGCGAAGGGCTGCGGACGGTGCGATACGGCACGATGCCCGGCGGAACGCCCGAGCGGCTCGCGACGGCGCTCGCCGACGACGTGCTGCGGTTCATCTCCAAGCGCCCACGTCTGCGCGTGATGCTGCTCTGCGACGGAGCCCCAGAGATGTGGAACCTGCTCGAAGCGGAGAAGCGGAGTTCGGTGCCGACAGCTTCGGCGCGCGCATCATCCGCAAGCTGGTCGACTTCTACCACCTGATCGAGAAGCTCGCGCCTGCCGCAAAGGTGCTCTTCGGCGACGAGCACGCGAAGAACCTCGCGCGCTGGAAGCTCTCGCTGGTGAACAAGTCGTCCGCGCGCGCGGTCATCCTCGGCGAGCTGCGCGACTCCGGACGGGAGGACATCGTGCTCGACAGCGAGCGGCCCGTTCACGACGCGATCACGTACCTCGAACGACATCACGGCCGAATGGACTATGCGCGGGCGCGCACGCTGGGACTGCCAATCGGCTCAGGAAACGTGGAAGCGACGTGCAAGAGCCTCGTGGAGACCCGCATGAGGCGTGCCGGCTGCCGATGGAAGATCGACACCGGCGAACACATCATCCAACTGCGCGCGCTGGCCATGAGCGATCGCTGGGACCGCGCGATGGAGCTCACCCTCGGCATGCCGCCGCCGCGGATCCGGCGGGCGGCGTGACTGCGGTGCTCACGATAAGAACCCCACCCCGTCAGTCACGAGCGCGCCCGAGCCGCTCATCGCCTCGGCGTCGCACCCGGTCCTCGGGGTCGCGCTTGATCGAGACCGTAGCGGGCGTTCGCGGGTCGCATGGTACGTTCGCCGCGTGGCGTCGCGGCGCGAAACCATTCGTGTACCCATGCAGGCCGGCGACGTTCCGCTGCGCCGCGCGATGATGTCGTTGGTCGCCGTGTTCGGCTGCGCGGCGTTCGCGATCTCGACTTACGGCGACACCACTACGAGCTACGTGATCACCTGCGCGGTCGGCTACGTCGCGTTGATGGTGTGGGCGCATGGTCTTTCGCGGCGCGCCTCGGACGCCATCATCGATGACGACGGCCTCACCATCGAAGCCGGGCCGCACGACAACGCGTCGTTCGTGTGGAGCGAGATCGACGCCGCGTCGTCGCGTATCGCCAGGCCGGCAAACGAGCGGAACGATCACCTCTGGGTCACGATGCGTGACGGTCGCGAGGTCCCGATCGCCAAGGGTTCCGGCGAGAAGGAGCTCGCGTCTCTGGCGGTGCTCGCGCAGATCATCGAGGCATCGCCCGCATGGAGGAGCCACGTGTCGCCCCCGGACCGCGCCAGGGGCACGCCCTCGCGCGCGAGGACGTCGATCCTGACCTGCTCGTCGTGCGGCGCTCACCTGCGCCCCATCGAGGAGCTCGAGGCATGCGACCACTGCGGCGCAGACGTAGCGGTGCCCGACGAGCTGCTCACGCGCATCCGCCAGACTCGCGCAGCCACCGCGCTGCACGCGCGCGTGGGCACGCTTGTCGGACGCCTCCTCACGCTGCCCGGCGCGCGCTACACGAACCGGCTTCTCCTCGTCTCATCGTTGGTGATGCTCGTCTGCGTGCCGGTGAGCATCTTCTCATACGAGGCGCACCGGTCTGCTGCGATCGTTTCGGGCGGCATCGCGGCGGTCGCGTACCTCTTCGGACGCATGCACGTGGTTGATCGCTTCGCGCTGCGGGTGGTGCTCGTCGCATTCGCCGCGACGGCGCCGCTGACGCAGGGCGAACCGGAGAAGTGCCGCCGCTGCGACGGCCCGCTGCCCGACGGAGGGCAGGGCGTTGTCTGCACGTGCGTCTATTGCGAGACGGACAACGTGCTTGGGATCGATCTCGGCATCCAGCGAGATCTCTCCGAGGCCCACCTCGACCTGACGTCGTCGCTGGGTTTCCGCGCACGTGACCGCGCCGTCTCGCTGATCGGAATGGCGGTCGCGGCGATCACGACGGCGGTGATGGTCGCCTTCGGCGCCCGCTTCGGGTGAGCGTCCGCCGCGCGCGCGACGGTGACGCTGGACCGCAGGCCTGGCTCCGCTCAGCCATCCACCGCCGGCGTCCCCTCCGTACACTCCACTTGAATCGGCGGAAACCTCAATAGGCCCGCGTATCCGTCGGGGCTCACGGAGGTGTCGGCGTGTACGCGCTGGTGCAACAGCTTCGTCTGTCCGTTGCAGACGAGCGGGATCTTCTCGTCGGTCAACTCGGCCAGGACCCGCGCGAGGTCGAACTGCGGCAAGACGTCGCCGTTCGCGCACGTCACGACCGCGACGAGCACTTCGGCGTGCGTCTCGTGGTCATTTCCGATGCCGCCGCTCCGCGCGCCGTTCAGCATGCCGACGCCACCACCGTTCGAGGTCTTGGTCAGCACCCGATACGCCTTCTTCAGCTGCGCGGACGGCTTGCCCGCATCCACCTTGCAATACGGCGTCCCCACCCACTTGTACCGCTTTTGGGCGCAGCCGGTCGGGAGGGCCAGTGCAACCGCGAGCGAGAGAAGCAGCGCGTGGACGCGTGACATGCTGTCGACGGTACCACCCTGCGGTCGTCGAGCCGAGGCGACCAGCTCCTCGTGACGTGTCGGTCGTCACCGTTCGCCTCGCAGGATCGAACAGGTACGATCTGCCGATGGCGATCTTCACTTGTCCGGGCTGCGGTCGCCCGACGACGATCGCGCTCGCGACACCCAACCAGTTCCGCTGCCGCACCTGTGGCGCTGTCGGCACGACACCCCCCGAGCTCGCCGCGCGCCTCGCAGAAGCAGGCCGGTGGCTCTGCGCCTACGATTTGCGGCACCACGACAGCGCGCGGA
Source organism: Polyangiales bacterium (assembly GCA_046593995.1). Lineage (GTDB taxonomy): Bacteria > Myxococcota_A > Polyangia > Polyangiales > JADJMO01 > JALHOE01. The sequence continues at coordinate 9,679 of JBKJQC010000409.1, read as the reverse complement.
TCCACCGCGCGCAGGTCGAGAGCCTGCGCCGCGCGCTCACTACGTACCGACTCGTCGCGGCGGTGCCCTTGGTGCTCCTCGGGCTCGTCGCCGCGTTCTCGGTCTGGTTCGCCCTCGACCACGAGACGACGGATTCTTCCTTCATCGCGTTCGGCGTTCCGCCGTTCGTCGCCTACGTCACGCTGATGCTCGTGTCGTCGCGCCGCCTCGTCCGTAGACGACGAGCGCTCGAGGCGCAGCACGCTGCGATCCCGCCGATCGCCGGCCACGCGCCGGAGTGTCGTCTGTGCGGCGCGGTCCTGCCGCAGGCCACGGGCGAACCGTACGTGGACTGCGACTACTGTGGCGTCGACAACCTGGTCGCGCCCGAGGTGCTGCGCGCGATCGGACGCGACCGCCTCCTCTCGATCGAAGAGTACGAGCGCAGCGTCGCCGACGCGGCGCGCGCGGCATCGTCGCAGATCACCGTCACGACGGGCGCGTCGCTCGTCTCGGCGGTCGTGCTGCCGATCTTCGCGTTCGGTGTGATGTTCGCGGTGATGGTCGTGCTCGCGATCGCCATCGGATCGCAGCACGCGCCCGACAAGGATCTCGCGCTGCTCCCCGTGGGCTCCGAGCGCTGTCTCGCCAACACGACGAAGCACGCGGGCGCACGGCTCTACGTGTATGCAGGAAAGCTGCCGGACGGCGTGGAACACAACGCGATCCTCCCCGCCGGAGAGGTCACCATCACGCGCGAGGCCGCCATCGCGGGGAAGACGGTGATCTGGCACGGTTGCAGCTCGGGCGATCGCACCGCCGTCGTCGAACGCGTCGAGGACTTCTTCGGCAGCACCTCGATCGTCGTCCGCGTGGACGGCAAGACGGAGAGTTGGCACCCCTCGAAGGGATGCGGCCTCTGCCTGCCACGCTGACGGCCTCGGCGGACCTCTGGGTCACCTTCGTCGCGTGCGTCGCGCACGCTACGATCCGGCGGCCGATGCACTACCGAGACGCCGACCCACACTCCCGACCCAACCAGGTCGTGCACCACCGGCCGATCGCGCTTCCGCTGGTGATCGTGATCTCGCTCATGCTCGCCCTCGGCGTCGTCGGCGCGATGGCGGCGGCGCTCTCGCTGCTGCGCACGGGGCGTCTCGAGTGCGTGCGCGGCGGCGCGCACCAGTGCGTGATCGTGCGGCGCTACGGGCCGTTCACCACCCACGACGCGATCCCGCTCGATCGCATCCGCGGCGTCGAGACGCGCCGGCATCAGAGCAAGGGCACCCCCGCGCACTCGGTCGGGTTCCGGCTCGAGGCGGACTGGATCCAGCTGTGTCAGCCAACGAGCTTCGCGCGCGCCGAGCTCACGCGCACGGTGATCGCGGACTTCGTCGAAGGTCACGCCGTCAGCCCTTCGACGATCCCGCTCGACGAGCCCTCTCCGAGCGGCGCGCTGTTCCTCCTCGTCGGCCTCGTCCTCGCGGCCTTGCCGTTCGTGTTCCTTCGCTCCGCGCGCCTCGAGTTCGATTTCGGCAACGGACGAATCGAGTACACGCGCTTCCGTTTCCCGCTCCCTGCGGTGCGGCAGACGCTCCACGCGGCCGACGTGTTGCGCGCGCGGGTCCGCGAAGGTCGGGGACGCAAGCGGACCATTGTCTATACTGTGGTCCTCGACCTGCATGTCAAAGGCGAGCTGCCGCTCGTCGATCAGCATGACGGGAGCCGCGCGCGCCACGAGGCGGCGGCGACCCGGATCAACGCGTTGCTCGAGGCGATCCACGAGCGGTACCCGGCGCGCGCGGCGCGATGAGCGGTCGTGAGGTCGAAGGGAGTGGGGCTACGCTACGAGCTCCACAACACCGGTGAGCAGCGTCGTCAGTGGACCGTGAGCTCGTGCTCGATGGCGGCGCAAAGCCACTCCGCTTCGCGCACTTCGAGGTTGCGGCCGAGGGTCAGCGTCGTCTCGTCGCTCCGGGCGAGGAGCGTTGCGCGGACCGAAGACGCGCGCCCGAACGCGTCGCGAGCCGGGGCGACGACCAGCTCCTCGAGCGCCTCCGCGGAGACTCGCCTCTCGCGACGCAGGCACAGCCATCGACGAAGGGCGACACCACGCCGCGAGAAGGTGAGCGTGGCGCGTCCAAAGGCCGCGTCGAGGAGGCCAGGCAAGACGACGATCGGCAGCGCCACGCACCAGGCGTACGTGATGGGCGACGCGCCGACAAAGTGGATTACGACGTAGGCCATCAACGCCGCGACGGGCACCTGGACGGCGTGGAAAGCGTCGAGACCGGGCGCCGGAACGACGCAGACCATCGCATCGCCCTCGCGACGCACGGCGAGTCGTGACGGCGCGGGTTCGCTCAGCGCGGCGATCTGTCCGCGCTGGCTCGACGAACGCGCCCGCAACCCGTCGTCAAGCGTGCCGGCCGCGCGGACGACGATCGCGCCCGAGCTCGAGTCGTGGAGGCTCGCCCCGAGGTGGTTGGCGATCCGCTCGGCCGTCCGTCGCGACCATCCATAGTCCTCGGACGCGCATACGTCGAGATTCCCAGGCACGAGCCGCACCGGGTGCACCGTGACGCTGTCCTTGCCGCCGCCGCGCACCTCCCGACCGAGCGAGACGTGCGCCACGGGGTCGAAATGCGTGGTCTTGCGGTGGATGAGGAACCACACTCCCCACCAGCGCGTGACCGTCGAGGCTTCGCGATCCAGCGTCGTTCCGTGCCGCCCGACGCCGAGGACGAGGCCGAGGCCGAGGCCGAGGACGACGAGCGGCAGCAGCAGGTTGGTGCGGGCGCCGGCGGCGCGAAAAGCGTCGACGAAATAGACCACCGCGGCCAATACGAGCAAGGCGCCGAACGCCAGGCGACCATGCGGGATGGGTGTTCGGATCTCCAGAGCGCCCCCCGCGATCGTCCGGTAGGGGTTCATGATTGCGATCCTCGTCGAGACGAACGGGATGTTCGCGCGATGAGCGCGCACGCCGCGAGTGCGAAGAACGCAAACGCGCCGCGCGGTACACCGGCCCCATTGCGCTCGCGCGGTCCGGTCCTGTCCGATGCGCTCGACGGACGCGGCCCCGTCTCGCAGCTGCATCCGCCGCCTTCATCGGTTACCGAGGTTGTCGCGGCGACGCAGGATCTCGTCCCCACATCGCAGACGTGGCTCGCAGCGCACTCGGCGGAAGACGAACACTCCTTGTCGCACTGGCCGCTCGCACCACAGCGATACGGTGTGCACGGCGTCGCCCTTCCCAATTTGTCGATCGAAGCCGACTGGTCGCCGCTGCAAGTCGCGCCCTGCTGAACACACGCGCCCTCGCTGCACGTGAAGCCGTCCGTGCAATCGGCGTCTGCCTTGCACGTCGATTTGCAGCCGGTCGAAGCTGCGAGGTCGCAGACGTACGGCGTGCACGGGATCGGCGCCCGCCGCGCGCAAGCGCCTGCGCCGTCGCACCGCCCCTTCTTCTGGAACTTCTTGTCGAGGGTGCAGGTGTTCTCGCCGCACGCGGTGGTCGCGCCGTTCGCGTAGCCCGCGCAGCTGTCGCGCTGCGCGCCGTCGCACGTGGTTTTTGCGCAGTCGTCGTCGGCCAACGCGTCGCAGGCAGCGCGCGCCCCTCGCGGCTTGCCCGAAACGATCGTGCACGTGCCCTCGGTGCCAGGCTCGACGCACGACTCGCACTGGCCTCCGCAGGCGTCATTGCAACACACGCCCTCTGCGCAGTGTCCCGAGCGGCACTCACGGTCGATCGTGCACGCCGGACCATTGACGGCCTTGGGCGTGCACGCGCCGGGCGTGGAGCAGAATGCGTCGGAGCCGCAGTCGGAGTCGGATGCGCACAGCGTCTTGCATGCAGTCGTGCCGCACGCATAGGGAGCACACTTCACGCTCTTGCCGTCTCCACACGTGTCGCTGTCGCCTTTGCAGATCCTACCGCTGACCGTACCGTTCACGCAGGTGGTTGCGCCGCACGCGGTGCCTGGCTTCGCGAACGAACGGCAGCTCCCCGCGCCGTCGCACAGCCCGTCGGCGCCGCATGCGCTGGTCGCGAGCGGGCACGCGTCCTTCGGATCGGTGTCCGCTGCGACGACCCCGCAGCTACCGTCGACGCCCGCTCCCTTCTTCGCCGCGGTGCACGCCTCGCAGCCGCCGGCGCACGGCTTGTCACAACAGACACCGTCGACGCAGAGGCCGGTCTTGCACTGCGATGCGCGGCTGCAGGGAGCTCCCTGGTCGAGGTCCGCGACGCACGCGGTACCGGCGCAGAAGGCGGCTGGCATACACCCAGAATCGTCCGAGCAGCTCGTGCCGCAGATCGTCCCGGCGCACGCATGAAGGCCACAAAACACGGTGCCGTCGGCGCGGCACGCGCCGTTGCCATCGCAGACGCGCGGCTTCGCCACCACGCCGGAGGAGCACGACTGCGCGGCGCATTCCTGATCCGGATCCGAGCCGTTCGCGATCGGGCCGCACGCGCCGTCGCCCCCGAATCCCTTCTTCGAGGCGGTGCACGCTTCGCATGCTCGCGTGCACGCGGTGTCGCAGCACACACCATCGACGCAGAAGCCGCTCGCGCACGCTCCGCCATAGGCGCACGGAGCTCCGTTCGTCGAGGCTACGGGCTGGACGCGGGTCACGAACGCGTCCGCGGACAACCCACCGCCGGAGATGCTGGCATCGAATCCGCCGCCGCTCGGGAAGTTGATGGACTGCGTCATGCCCGCGACGACGATGTTCCCGGAGCCATCGATCGCGATGGCGTGGCCGGCATCGATCGAGATCCCTCCGAGGAACGACGACCAGACCACGGTGCCCGCGCCGCTCACCTTCGTGACGAACGCATCCCAAGAGCCGTTGAGCGTCGTGTCGAAGCCGCCGCTCTTCGGGAAGTCATCGGGCGAGTTGGTATACCCCGTGATCACGGCGTTGCCGCTCCCATCGACGGCGACGCCACGACCGAAATCGAGCGAGCCTCCGCCGAGCAGCGATGACCAGAGGCGCGCGCCCGTGCCGCTGACCTTCGTGACGAACGCGTCGAACGGACCGCCGAGCGTGGTGTCGAAGCCCCCGGCGCTCGGGAAGTCCGCCGAGTAGGTGACTCCGGTGACGAACGCGTTCCCGCTGCCGTCGACCGCGATGCCGTGAGCGTGGTCGTTCTCACTGCCTCCGAGGAACGACGACCACACCAGAACGCCGGAAGCGCTCACCTTCGTTACGAACGCGTCGTACGTGGAGAAGGCGGCGCCGCCGAGGGTCGTGTCGAAGCCACCGCTGCTCGGGAAGTCGCCTGAGCGCGTCTCGCCCGCGACGAAGATGTCGCCGTTGCCATCGACGGCGATGGCGTGGCCTTCTTCGCCCGAGGCCCCGCCGAGGAACGCGGACCAGAGCAGCGCGCCCGACCCGCTCACCTTGGTCACGAAGACGTCCTGTGCACCGTTGAAGCTCGTGTCGAAGGCGCCGCTGGTCGGGAACTCGGCCGACGTCGTGGATCCGGTCACGACCGCGCTTCCGCTGCCGTCGACCGCGATGGCGTACCCGAAATCCTCGCTCTCACCACCGAGGAAAGACGACCACAGGAGGGCTCCCGTCGCGCTGACCTTGGCCACGAAGGCGTCCTGCGTGCCCCCGCGGGTCGTGTCGAACCCGCCGTTGGTCGGGAAGTCCGTCGACATCGCCCAACCCGTGACGAACGCGTCGCCGTTGCCGTCGACCGCGATGGCCTCGCCGTAGTCGTTCCCGCTGCCACCCAGATACGACGACCACAACAGCGCACCCGACGCGCTCATCTTGGCGACGAAAGCGTCGGTCGTCCCGCTGCGCGTGGTATCGAAGCCACCGGTGCTCGGGAAGTCCGCCGAGTCGGTCTGCCCGGCGACGAACACGCTGCCGCTGCGGTCGACCGCGATGCTTTTCGCGTTGTCGCTGCCGGCGCCACCGAGATACGACGACCACGAGATCACCGGATCGATCACCAGCGGCGAGCGTCCGTCCCACCCATCGACCTCGAACGCGAGATCGCGCCCGCGCACCACGTACCGCGCAGGCACGCTACGGCGCACTTCTCCGTCCATCGTGAACGCGCGCAGGCCACGAACGCGCAGCACGCCGATCCCCGTCTCGACATCGAGGCCGAGCCCACCGTCGACGGCCCGAAGCTCCGTCGCGCCATTCCAGCGCATCAGGAGATCAGAGACCTTCGCGCCCGGCGACAGGATGAATCGATATGCCACGCCGCCGCGCGCCGGCTCTACAATCATGTCCACGCCAGGATAGATGTCTTCCCACGCAAGGCGTGCATACGTCGGAGCCCCGTCGATGCGCGACAACCCAGCATGATGAGCATGCGCACGCGCGCTCTGTTCGCGCTCGGCGACCAGCCCGCCATCGCGCGCGCCGACGAGGGCGCAGTGGACGCCCCACCGCTTCGCCCCCGACGAGAGCGCAAAGGAGAGCCCCGACGAGGTGAAGAACGTGGAGGTGTCGGCGCGACGCAGCACGTAGCGGCCGGAGCGATCCGGCATCGGCGTGATCGGCGTCTCGACGGTGAAGCTGGAGGCGACCGTCGCGGGTGCGTTGGGCAGCGCGAGCGGCGGCGTCGCAGGTTTCGGGGTCGGGTCGAACGATGTGGAGGCATTTGCGACGGCGAAGGGCGCGCGCGCGGGCGAAGGCGCCGGCTTCGGCCACTCGAGCGTGAACGTGTCGCGCAGCCGACGGCGAGCCGCACGCGCCTCCTCGACTGGCGTCGGCGCGACGCCCGCTTCCAGCGGCTGTGGCGCTCCCGAACGCGATCCGCAGGCGCTCACCAGGCACGAGAAGAAGACGATCGAGCCGAGTCGACGCATCACCACCTCACCGATCCGCGGCTTCGCGCTCGTCGTCGCCGCCCGAGGAGGAGCAGCAGCGAGAGCGCCCCGACGGACCACGTGCCAGGCCGAGGACCGACTTCACACCCGCACCCCGCGTTCTCTTCGCTCTGCGCGCTGGCGGCCGCGACACAGACCTTCGTCTCGGCAGCGCAGAGGTGATCCGCGGCGCAGTCGGTGCTCGATGCGCACTGCTTGCCGCACTCACCGTTCGTGCCGCATCGGTACGGCTCGCAGGAGGTCTCTTTCCCGGCTTTGTCGAGCGAGACCGTCCGCTCTGCGTTGCACTTCGCGCCCTGGATGCACACGCCTTCGCTGCACGAAAAGGTGGTCGCGCAATCGGCGCCTGCCGCGCACCTCGCCTTGCAGCCGCTCGGGGACGCGACGTCGCAGACGAAGGGGATGCAGGGGACGGGCGTGGGCATCTCGCAGCTGCCGGCGCCGTCGCACGAGCCCCTGGGCTGGAACCCTTTGTCCGGCGTGCAGCTGGCCTCGCCGCATGCGGTGGTCGTGCCGTTTACGTACGAAGCGCACTTGTCGCGCACCTTTCCGTCGCACGCCGTCTTCGCGCAGTCGCCGTCGGCGAGCGTATCGCAGGCCAGGCGTCCGCCCCGCGGCGTACCGATGACGACCGTGCACGTGCCCACCGTCCCCGGCTCGTTGCACGACTCGCACTGGCTCCTGCACGCAGCGTTGCAGCAGACCCCGTCGACGCAGAGGTTCGACGAACACTCGTTGCCGAGCGCGCACGCCGTCCCGTTCGTGACCTTGGGCACGCACGTCTTGGTCGATGAGCAGAAAGCGGTGGCGGCGCAGTCGGCGTCGGACGTGCAGCTCTTCATGCACGACGTCTCGCCGCACGCATACGGCGCACACGCGACGCCGGCGCCGTCCTCGCACACGGCGCCGTCGCCACGGCAGACGCGCCCAGTGACCAGGCCCGCGGAGCAGCTGGTCGCGCCGCACGGCGAGCCCGCCTTGGCGAACGAGCGACAGCTGCCCGCGCCGTCACACAGCCCGTCGGCGCCACACGCATCGACGCCGATCGCACAGCCTTGCTTCGGATCGGTGTCCGCGGCGACGTTGCCGCACGCGCCGTCGACGCCGCTGCCCTTCTTGTCCTTGGTGCACGCCTGACAGGCTGCACCGCAGCTCGTGTCACAGCACACGCCGTCGACACAGTGACCGCTCAGGCACTGGGTCGATCGGGTGCACGCATCGCCGAGCTCGAGATCGGTCGTGCAGGTCGTGCCGGCGCAGAAGGCGGACGGTGCGCAGTCGGGATCCGTCGCGCAGCTCGTGCCGCACGCGGCGCCCGCGCAGCCGTTGGGCGCGCACGAGATCGAGCCCGCCGTGCGGCAGCTCCGCGCGCCGTCGCAGACCCACGGCTTCTCGACGACTCCGGCGGAGCACGCCTGTGGCGCGCAGTCCTTGTCGGGATCCGATCCATTCGCGACCGGACCGCACGCGCCGTCGCTGCCCGAGCCCCTTTTGACGGCGCTGCACGCTTCGCACCTACCGGTGCATGCCTTGTCGCAACAGACGCCGTCCGCGCAGTACGACGAGCGGCACTCCGCGGCGACCGCGCAGATCGCTCCCAGGTCGGCGAACGTGAGCTTCGTGACGAACGCATCGTAGGCGTCGCCGACCAGCGTCGTGTCGAAGCCGCCGCCGGTGCTGCCCAGGGGGAAGTCGAGCGACGCCGTCCCGCCGACGACCCACGCGCTGCGGGAGCCCGCGCCGATGACGACGCCGCGGCCATAGTCGCCGTTAGCGCCGCCGAGGAACGACGACCAGAGCAGCGCCCCCGCGCCGCTCACCTTCGTGACGAATGCATCTGAATCGCCGCCGAGGGTCGAGTCGAATCCCCCCGTGTGCGGGAAGTCGGCCGACGGGGTGAAGCCGGTGACGACGGCGTCACCGTTGCCGTCGATCGCGACGCTGTGCGCGACCTCGCTCTGGCTACCGCCAAGGAGCGATGACCAGACCAGCGCTCCCGACGCGCTCACCTTGGTGACGAACGCGTCCTGCGTACCGCCGCGGGTCGTGTCGAAAGCGCTCGCGAGCGGGAAATCCGCGGATGTCGTCGAACCGACGAGGAAGGCGTCGCCGCTTCCGTCGACCGCGACGCCGTAGCCGAAGTCGGACGCGTTGCCGCCCAGGAGCGAAGACCAGAGGAGCGCGCCCGACGCGCTCACCTTGGACACGAAGGCGTCCCCGCTGCCGCCATAGGTGCTGTCGAAGCCTCCCGCGCTCGGGAAGTCGATGGAGTACGTGACTCCCGTGACGAACGCGTTCCCGTTCGCGTCGACCGCGATCGCCTGGCCCTGCTCTTCGCTTGCATCACCACCGAGGTACGATGACCAGATCAACGCGCCCGATGCGCTGACCTTCGTCACGAACGCGTCGATGCCGCCGCCGAGCGTCGTGTCGAACCCGCCGCTCACCGGAAAAGTGTTCGAGTGCGTCCTGCCCGTGAGGAGCGCGTTTCCGTTCGCGTCGACCGCGACCCCGTTGGCCGTCTCGTAGCCCGCCCCGCCGAGGAATGAAGACCACACGAGCGCGCCCGACGGGCCGAGCTTCGTGACGAACGCGTCCTGCCAACCCCCGAAGGTGGCGTCGAATCCGCCGCTGCTCGGGAAGTCGGTCGACTCGGTGTCGCCGACGACGAACGCGTTGCCGCTGGCGTCGACGGCGAGCCCCCGACTGTACTCCGCGTTGGCGCCACCGAGGTACGTGGACCAGAGCAGCGCGCCCGAGGGGCTCAGCTTGGTCACGAAGGCGTCGGGGGGCGCGCCGAGCGTCGTGTCGAAGCCGCCGCTCGTCGGCAGATC
>JBKJQC010000341.1:0-5299 GCA_046593995.1 Polyangiales bacterium | reverse complement strand
GTCGGCCCGGAGGGGGAGGGGCCGTTCCTCCTCGCGATCGACTGGGAAGTCGGCCCGATCGCGTGCGGCGAGATCGCGGGTGACCTCGCAGCGTCGGTCCCGGGCGGCGGCCTCGTGAAGGGGCTCGCAGCGGGCGCCGTGTCCGGCAACGTCGTGGCGCGCGGCAAGGTGAAGGGAGATCTCGCCGCGCTCGATGCGCTGAAGACGTCGATCGAGGTGCAGGAGGCCTGCAAGATCGAGGTCGACTTCGCGAAGGGCGCCGGCGACCTCTTCAAGCAGTTGCCGTTCTGAGTCAGCGATCTCGCTTCTCGAACTCCGCGTACCTATCGATTGAACACGGAGGCACGGAGGCACAGAGGTTCGAGACTCTGCCGATCGCGACGCTTCGAGGACTAGCTCCGCAGTCCGTACCTCGATGCGATGGCCGGCGAGACGTCGGCTGGTAGCGCGCGGCAGCACTTCACGGACCTCCGTGCCTCCGTGTTCAATCCGAGCGCTCGAGAATCACGCCTCGGTGAGCTTAGAGCTGCGGAGTCACTGCGTGCAGGGGACGATGCGGAAGTCGCGCCGTGCGACGCGCTTCCAGGAGCCGCCGATGTCCTTCCAGTCGATCTTGTAGGTCGTGCAACGCGGCTTCCCGCGCTGCGACTCCTCCAGGAAGAGCTCGGTCGTGCCGGTGGTGAGGGCGGCGTCGAAGTTCACATCGAGCAAGTCGAAGCGCTTGATCGACATCCCTTCCTTGCCGGTGAACGCGGCCTCGCGCGCGAGCTCGTCCGCGTCCTTCTCGCCTTCTTTCGTCGAGGGGAACCACTCGCGAAAAGACCACACCTCCGCGTCGGGTACGCCCGTGTAGATCTTCTGCAGCGCGGTCATGTGCGCGATGCCGCGCTCGCGCACCTGCTTGCGGATCTTCGCGTACCGCTCTTCCTTCGGGTCGGGCACGGACGCGGACGCCTTGGCGGCGGCGGACGCCGACGCGTTCTGCGCGGCGAGCTGATCCGCGAGCTTCTCGGCACCCGATTTCTCTTTGTCGCAGCCGGATCCGAGCGTCAGGCCAGCGAGCGCGGCGGCGAGGGGGAAGAGCGGGGCGGAGATCCCGACACGACGCATGCCCGCGATGCTATCTCGGGTGCCCTTCTCCGGGCCATGTCACGACGACCCGTTCTCGCCTATCTCCAGGTATCGCTCGCAGCGATCGGCTGGGGCACGTGGGCGTTGTTCTTGCGGCCGGCCAAGGTCGATCCCCGCTGGGCGTCTGCCCTCATGCTGGGGGTGGTGTCGATCGTCACGGCGCCGCTCCTGCTTCGCGCGGGCGGACGCCGCGCGCCCGGCGCGTCTTCCCAAGGCGAGGACCACGGCGAGCGCCGTCCGCGCGACTGGCTCGCGGTCCTCGCGCTCGGCGTCTCCGACGCGGGGAACGCGACGCTCTTCTTCGCGGCGCTCGGCGTCACCAGCGTCGCGATCGCGGTGCTCTCGCACTACCTCGCGCCGGTGCTCGTCGCGCTCGCCGCGCCCTCGGTGCTCGGTACGCGCCGCTCGCCGCGCGCCGTCGTGCTCACCGTCGTCGCGCTCTTCGGGCTCGCGCTCGTCCTCGAGCCGTGGAAGCTGTCGGACGCCGGTGGCGGCAGGCCGATCCTCGGCGCGCTCCTCGGCGCGGGGTCGGCCGCGTTCTACGCGACCAACGTGCTGATCACGAAGCGTGTCTCCGATCGCTTCACGTCCGAGGAGCTCCTCGTCTACCACTCGGTCATCTCTTGTCTGCTCGTCACCGGGCTGGCGCTCGCTGCGGGTGCGCCGTTCCCCGCGTCGGCCGGCGTATGGCGGGTCGTGCTCGGGAGCCTCGGACCGGGCGCGATCGGAGGCTTGATCTTCCTCTACGGGCTCCGTCGCTTGCCGGCGGAGCACGCCGGGATCCTCACGTTCCTCGAGCCGCTGACCGCGGTCTTGGTCGCGTGGATCGCCTTCTCCGAGCGACCCGGTGCGGCGGCCGCGGTCGGCGGCGCGCTCGTGATTGCTGCAGGGCTGCGCGCGATCCGCTCTTCCGCGACCCCGACCGCATAGAGATCACATATAGTCATCCTATGAAGCCGAGCGCGCGCCTCGCACCGATCCTCGATCCGCTCCTCCGGAAGCTCCGCGAGGTCGAGCGCAAAGCGACCGCGAAGCACCTCCCGCGCGGAGTGACGGCGGGCGACGCGCGCGTGATGCGGGCCGTCGAGCGCGTCGGCGACCAAGGAGTCTCGGCCGTCGCCGAGGAGCTCGGGACCTCGCAGCCGGCGGCGACGGTCGCCATCGGCCGGCTCGAGGCGCGCGGTCTCGTGACGCGTACGAGCGCGAGCGACGGACGCAAGAAGCCCCTGGCGCTCACGGCGCGCGGCCGGCAGCTCGAGGTCGCGCACGCGGCGGCCGACGTCGAAGCGGCCGAGGCGCTCCTCGCACCGCTGGCCAAGGCGGAACGCGCACAGCTCGTGGAGCTGCTCGCCAAGATCTCCTGAACCGCGTCAGACGCGGACGAGGATCGACTTCAGGTGCGGCTCGCGTCCGTAGGGCGCCGGGAAGTCGGCGGGCGGGGGGAGATCCTTCATCTGCGAGACGTTCCTCGTCGCATCCCGCGCGGCTTCGTGGAGCAGACGTCGCAGCTTCGCCTGCACGGTCTGGCGGTGGTTCGAGCACGCGAGGAGCTGACCACCCGGTGCGACGACGCGCATCGCCTGCGCCGCGAGCGCCTTGTAGTCGCTCGAGGTGGAGAAGCGCGACTTACCGACGGTCGAGTAGCTCGGCGGATCCAGGATCACGAGGTCGAAGCGATCCTTCTTGCGGGCCGCCCGATCGAGCCAGGAGAAGACGTCGTCGACCACGAGCTCGTGATCGCCGGCGATCCCCGCGTGGGCGAGGCCGCGCTCACCGCGATCGATCGCCGGGCGCGCCGCGTCGACGCTGACCGTGCGGGAGGCGCCCCCTGCGGCGGCCGCGATCGTGAACGGGCAGGTGTATGCGAAGAGGTTGAGCACGCGCTTCCCGGCGGCGAGCTTTCGTACCCGACGCCGATTCTCCCGCTGATCGAGGAAGATCCCCGTGGAGAGCCCGTCTCCGAGTCGCACGAGGTACGGCAGACCGTGCTCGCGGATCTCGAGCTCCTCGGGTGCAGCTCCCCCCCGGACCGGTAGGTGCGGCGCGAGCGCGTCGTTCCGCGCGTCGACGATCACGTTGGCCTGCTTCGGCCGGATCTTGAGGTACACCCCCGCGAAGCCGAGACCGTGGACCGCATCGAGGATGGACTCGCGCGCGGCGAGCGCTTCGTCGTCGTAGAGATGCACGACGAGGTGCTCGCCGTAGACGTCGACGGCCACTCCGGGGACGCCATCGCCCGACTCGTTCACGAGCCGGAACGCGGTCGTGCACCGCGCGTCCTCCGGCGGATGGAGACCGGCCCGGCCGAGCGCGAACCGCTCCTCGCGCGCGACGTCGAGGGCGTCGAGCAGCGCGTCGCGATCGAAGGGCGCGAGAGGCGACCGATCCCCGTGCTCGAGCCAGCGGGCGAACGCGGTCGGCGGACTCCGCTCGATGCGGAGAGGGCGGTCCTGGATCGGCTGGCGCAGCGCGATCGACGCGGCGTGCAGGAGGAGGCGCGGCGCCGCCGGGCCTTCGTACGCTCGGTCCCCCGCGATCGGCGCGCCCACGGCGGCGAGCTGCGCGCGCGCTTGGTGGGTCCGTCCGGTCTCGAGGGTGAGGCCGAGGAGCGCTCGGGAGCCGCTCCGTTCGAGCAGCTCGACGTGGGTGATCGCCTCGACACCGCGCGCCGTGACCTGCACGCGCCCGTCTTCCAGCGGACCGAGCCGGTGACGGAGCGTGCCCCCATCGAGCCGTGCGTCGAGCTTGCCGGGCGCGACCTCCACCGCCGCGACGTAGCGCTTCTCGACGGCGCGCCCTTCGAACTGCGCGGCCAGCGAGCGGTTCGCCTCTTTGCGACGCGCGTACGCGATCAGTCCGGAGGTCGCGCGATCGAGGCGCTGGTGTATCCCGACGTACGCGCCGCGGTCGTCGCGTCGCTCGAGGAACGCTTTCAGCCGCGTCGGGAGGTCGTCTTCGGCGCCTTCGCGGGCCTCTTGCGTCGGCACGCCCGCGGGCTTGTCCACCACGAGCAGATCGCCGTCGTCGTGGACGATCCGCTCAGCGTCGAAGTTGGGCCACACGCGGAGGCGTTGCTCGTCCACGGCGCAGAACGTAGCGCAGAGACGATCGGCTGCGGTACGGCTCCGGGAGGCTCGTGGTGCGCGGTGAAGGAACGCCTCCCGCGACGGAGATGAGCCTGGTGGACCCACCCGCGAACGTGCATCGCGAACACGAGGCTCTACGCCCGCGCTCGACGGGGCGCGGCGCGGCTACGCAATCACGCTTCGAAGCCGCAGCCGCGTCGGGACGCGTCTAGCCCAGCTACGCGCCGGTGGTACGCCGGCCGCATGGGTGACCGAGGCAACGACGCGAGGGTCAGCAGGACTCTCGCGCGATTGGATTCGAGCTCCTCGTGCACGAGCACGGCCGGGGCTCACCGGAAAGGTTCTTCACCATGCGTAAGATGATCGTGTCCCTCCTCGGAAGCGCCGCTGTTGCAGCTCTCGCGATTGGCTCGGCCGCGTGCTCCCGTTCGTCGGACTCCCAGGGCGCAGCCGCGCCGTCGTCGTATCAGGTGCCTGCGCGCTCGACCGACAACACCGGCGCAGGCGCCGGGTACCGCACGACGGGGCAGGGCACCGGGCAGGGCGGTGGGCCCGCTTCGATCTCGACCGACCCGAGCGAGTTCGGCTCCGGATCGACCGGCAGCGGCTCCGATACGTCGGGCGGTCACGGCTCGATGGGCACCGACACGGAAGGGACGAGCGGTGGCGCGTCCGGCACGACCGGCGGCACGATGGACTCGTCGGGCTCGATGGGCTCGTCGGACTCGATGGGCGCCGACCCGAGCCGCACTGGCGAAGGGAGCGGCATCGGTGGCGGCCCGGGCGACACCTCGACCGGCGACACCACCGGCGCGACCGGCTCCGACACGTCGAAGGACAAGAAAAAGTCGAAGGACAAGTCGAAGAGCGGGGGCTCCGACAAGGGCTCGGGCTCGACCGGCGGCTCCGACAAGGGCTCGGGCTCGACCGGCGGCTCGACCCACCACCCCTGATGCATCCTTGAACTCCGCACCGACGGCGCTCCTCCTCGAGGTGCGCCGTCGTCACGTCTCAGCGCGGGGTCACTCAGCGTCTTTGCAGCAGCGGAAGCCGGTCGAGTAATCGTGGTACGTCGGCAGATG
>JBKJQC010000327.1:0-5967 GCA_046593995.1 Polyangiales bacterium | reverse complement strand
GGCGCGTATCGGTGCGGCGAAACGAGGTGCAAGACGTCGTGCACCAGCAAAGGGGACTGCATCGCGGGCGCCTACTGCAATGCGGGCGTGTGCGAGGGACGACTCGCGCACGGCTCGCTGTGCAACGACGGTGCCCGCGATGCAGTCCCCTTTGCTGGTGCACGACGTCTTGCACCTCGTTTCGCCGCACCGATACGCGCCGCACGTCTTCGACACATCGAGGCAAGCACCCGCTCCGTCGCAGAGGTTCGCGTGCGTCTCGACGCCGTCGCTGCAAGCGTCGGCGAGGCACGATGTCGTCGCCGGTGCGTAGTTGCACTTCGTCGGGTCGACCCCGTCGCAGCGCGGGCCACAAGCGGTGCCGAGGCCGGCGCCGCTGCACGCGGCACGACCACCGCGCGGGTTTCCTGCGATGGGGGTGCACGTTCCCAGCTTTCCCGCGACGTTGCACACCGCGCACGGCTCGTTGCACGCCGTTCCACAGCAGACGTCGTCGACGCAGTGCGTGCTCGTGCACTCGCGACCGGCGGTACACGGGGTCCCAGCCGTCTTGCGGGGAACGCACGCCCCACCGACGCAATACGAGCTCACCGCGCACTGCGCGTCCGTGGCGCACGACGTCGCGCAGACGCCGCCGCTGCAGAGGCCATATTCGCCGCAGCTCCGCGGTGAGACGACCGGGCTGCCATCGGCAATGGTCCCGCAGGTGCCGAGCGCGCCCGGCCGATTGCAGGCCTGACACGTTCCGGTGCACGCCCCGTCGCAACAAACGCCATCGACACAGACCCCGGACAGACATTCGCCCGCGGCGATGCACGAGGCGCCGAGCGCACGGGGTGGCGTCGGCCGCCAGACGAACACCGCGCCGGCTCCGCTCTTGCCGGACTCGTTCTTCGCCGACGCGCCCACTGCGGCGACGTCGCCGCCGAGTGCGATCGAGCCACCGAGCATCATGCCCGCCTGGATCTCGGACGCGACCAACTTCGCTTGCTGCGACCAGATCGTGCCGGAGCGTTTGAACACGTACGCGGCCCCGACCTGTCCGACCGTACCGTTCGGACGCCACGGTGCGCCGACGATCGCGATGTCGCCCGTGACGGCGACCGACGCGCCGAAGACGTCGTTGTCGTCGACGTCGGCCGCGAGCGAGGCTTCGTGCTGCCACGCGGAAGTCCCGCGGACGTACACGTGCGCGCGCCGGTGGCCGCTCGCGCCGACGAGCGCAGTCGCGCCGTTGATCGCGACGGAGACGCCGAACCGCTGATACTGGGCCGGCGCGGGTGCCTGCAACGAGAGCTCCTCGACCCAGTTGCTCGTCGACGACGCGCGCGACAGGAAGTACACCGCACCGCTCCAGGTACCCGCGTCGCTGCGCTGCGGCGATCCGACGACGGCGCGATCGCCCGACATCGCGACGGTCGCGCCGAAGCTGACGTCTGCGGCGGCGTCCGACGCGGTGATCGTCTGCTTCAGCGACCACAGCGAACCGCTGCGCGCGTAGGCGTACGTCGCGCCCGCCTTGGCCTTGCCGGCGACGGTGGCGCCGTGCGCGCCGATCAATGCCGACGTCCCATCCAGCGCGATGGCGCCCCCGAACTGATCGCTGCCCCCGTACACCGGCAGCTCGAGCATTGCCGTCTGCGCCCACGTCGCATTCGTGCGCGTGAAGGCGTACGCCTTCCCGTGGCTGTCGCCGCCATGATCCGTCGCTCCGACGAGGATCGTGTCACCCGAGATGGCGACGGCTGAGCCGAATGCCGCTTGCTGCTCCGAATCGGTCGGTACGAGCTTCCCCTGGAGCGACCAGGCGACGCCGTTCCGCGCGTAGACGTACACGGCACCCGATCGCGTGCGGCCGCCCTCCGCTCGCTCCGGAGCGCCGACAACGATCGTGTCGGTCGTTGCGGCGACCGAGCGGCCGAACCCATCGTTCGCCTGCGCGTCTGGGGCCGCGAGCTTGCTCTCGATGCCGATCAGCGGATCGATCTCGAGCGGATATACGGCGTCGTGATCGTCGACGTCGATGCGTACGAGTGCGCCGTCCACGACGAACTTCGCGGGGAGCCATCGGCCGCGCGCATCGATCGCCGAGAGCGCGCGCATCGCGAGCACGGACGCCCCGTCCGGAGCGCGCAGCGATACGTCCGCGCCTGATGCGGCAGGACGAAGGTCGCCGCCGACCTCCCACTGCAGCGACAAACCGTGGTCGCCGAACCGATGCGCGACTGTCGCGCCCTGCTCGATGCCGTCGGGTCCGTTGCGATACCACTCGACGACGCCGTCGTGGGCGAGCTCGGCCCGCCCGGCCGTGACGCGCACGCGCTCCGCCACAACAGACGCGGCATGGGGGACTCGCACGAGCCGCAGGTGGACGGCGAAGGAGGGGCCCCCGATCGTCGCGCCATCCTCGCCGAGCGCGAACGTGAGGTGCTGTGCAGGGTTGGTCGCATGAACGACCTGGCCGTCGAAACGGAGGGCGTAGGAGCTCGCCTCACGCGAGCGGGAGCGATCCTGCGGAGAGCAGGCTGCGGCCATCATGGCCAGGAACACGCCTGTCGAGACGCATCGTCGCATCCTCATTCCCCTCGGCTCGGAGCATAGCGAACGTGCCGGTCGACGCCCGCGGCTCAGGCTCGCTGGCGACGCATCGATGACGTCCTGCCCGGAGAGTGAAATGCTGCGCGCGCACGAAAGACGACTTCCCTCGCGGGGAGTCGCCTACTCGACGGCCGAGAGATACCGAAAGCGCTCGACCGTCAGGCCCTGCGCTCTAGCGGATCACTCCGAAGCTGCTTCCTTCTTCACCACGACGACCGCGCCCTTGTAGTGCCCGCACGAGGCACAGACGCGGTGCGGGATGCTCGGCTCACCGCAGTTCGCGCAGGGCGCGATGTTCGGCGCAGTCACCTTGTCGTGCTGCTGGCGGCGCATGTCGCGCTTCATGCGGGTCGTACGTCGCTTGGGAACGGCCACGGCGGTGTCCTTTAGTGCTGGGAGGCGAGAGTGATTGGGTCGACGGATTCTGGAATGGGGCTCGCGAACCGAGCCATCACTTACCGGGGGGGAGCTTGTCGCGAAGCGCGGCGAGCTTCGAGAACGCGGGGTGCGGCTTCATCCCGCGCTCGCCTTTGCCCGGATCCAAGGGTTCAGCCTTTTCTCGGGGGTGAGCGGGGTCGGACGGCATACCCGTACAGTCCTCGGAGCACAAGGCGGAGATCGGGACCTCGAGGAGGATCGCCTCGCGGACGAGGTCGTCGAGCACGAGCGTCTCGCCGTCGTAGGTCGCGACGTCGGCCTCGTTCGGATCGAACTCGAACTCGCCCTCGCTGTCCTTCGCCCGCTTTCCGCGCGGTGCACGGGCCTTCGCCGCGGCATCCGGGACCATCAAGAGCGTCATCGTGGTCGCGACCGGGACCTTGGCGGGGCCGAGGCAGCGCCCGCACGTCGTGTCGACCGTGGCCGCGACCTTCCCCTGCACGAGGAAGTTGTCGCCACCGGAGGGCGTGAGGCGCAGATCGACCGAGCCCGGAGCGGACGCCGAGAGCGCCGCGTCTGCGGCGCCGGGACCGTCGGTCTCGGAAGCGCGGCTCGGATCTGGTGCCAACTTGCGGGCGAGCCACTCCGCGGGCAACTCCTTGCGGAGCTCCTTCGGACCCTCGTCGAGGGACTTGCGGCTGATGCTGAGGAGCGGACGTTCGGTTGCCATGGCTCGCGTTCTCTCTCCCGCGAAGACCGCGCAGACCCGCCGAGAGAGGGGCGGACAAGGTAGCTCCCCGCTCGCACTTGGCAACGGCGAAGAAGACGCACACGGAGAACGCGTGAGCCTCCGTCCGACTCGACAGTCGTGCTAAGGGGGGCCGTCATGGCTGCGTCCAAGCGCCCCCCGGCGAAAAGCGGCTCTGCCGCTGCCGCGCCCGAGCAGAGCGCGCCGGCTGCGGCGCGTCCCGGCCCGCCCAAGCTCGACGCGAAGACGCTCGGCCTCCGCATCGGCGTCCCGATCGCGATCGGCTGGATCATCGCCGTCCTCGTGCGTCACTGGATCGCCTACGCGCTCATGGGCGCGCTCACCGCGGCCGCGATCGGTCTCATCTGGTACGCGCTCACGTTCTCGCGCAAGACCCAGCGGGTCCAGTCGATCGTCTCCGAGGCGAAGACCAAGGAAGAGCGCAAGGCGGCCATCGAGCGCATCGACTCCGAGTTCAAGAAGGACGACGCGGCGGCGATCTTCGCGAAAGCACAGCTGCAGATGCAGGAGGAGCCGGAGGCCGCGCTCCGCACGCTCGAGCAGATCGACCTCGCGAAGGTGATGCCCCAGGTCGCGGACGAGGCGCGCGCGCAGCGCGGGATGTTGCACCTCATGCTCGGCGATCCGCAGGCCGCGCGCGCGCTCGTCGATGCCATCGACCTCCAGCGCCACAACGACCAGCGCGCCAAGGGGACGCTGGCCGCCGTCATCACCGAGGCGTGGGCGCGGACGGGACAGGCCAGGCGCGCCGTCGAGATCCTCGAGCTCTTCGACGTGAACGACGCCGCCCTGGTCGACGTGAAGCCGGGCCTCCTCCGGTCGCAGGTGTTCGCCTACGGGGCCGTCGACGACCTCAAGAAGGCGCGTACGGCGATGCACGCGCTCGCCAAGCTGGATCCGCGTATCGTTGCAGGGTTCGCCCAGAAGGGCGTGCACCCCTTGCTCGTCAAGGAAGCGAAGAAGATCCTGGAACGCTCGGGGATGATCCCGCGCGTCACCGTGCGCGGTCCGGCGCGCTGAGCGCGTCGGAGTCGGGGAGGCGGGCATGCTGAAGACGACGCAGACGACGGCACGGCGGCTCGGGCTCTCGATGATTGCGGTGGCGGCGACGCTGCTGCTGTCGGCGACGCGAGCCCGTGCCGACAGCGGCATCGACGCGCTCGGCGACGTGTCGCTCGACGCGCTCGACGGAGCGCTCGACGCTCCCGAGGCGGGTGACGCCCCCGACGCGAGTGACGCGAGTGACGCGAGTGACGCGAGTGACGCGAGTGACGCGAGTGACGCACGGGACGCGAGTGACGCACGGGACGCGAGTGACGCACGGGACGCGAGCGACACGCTCACGGCGGATACCACCGACAGCGCCCCCGCGCCGACGGATACGGAGACGACCGACACCTTCGACGCCGCAGAGGACGACACGACGGTCGCCGACACGACGGTGGCGGACACCGGGACGCCGGACACGGCGCCGCCGACCGTCGCCGACACCGCGATCGCGGCGGACACGGGCCCGGCGATCGTCCCACCCCCGGTCGTAGGAGAGCGCACCGGCTCTCCCATCCACACGGCGACGCCGAGCGAAGCGGGCACGGGCTGCGACTGCCGCATGCAGAAGCTGGCCGTCTCGGGCGACTGGGAGAGAGCGCTGGTCGTGATCGCGATCGCGATCGTCACGGCGCGTCGTCGAAAGCAGCGCTGAGCGCGCGAGGATCATGTCGGAGCCGATCGAGAACGAGACCGCTGCACCGGCGCGGGAGCTGGAGCCCGCGAAGAGCGAGCCCGCGAAGAGAGAGCCCCCACGCACGGACGACGGACGCTTCGACACCGTGCGGATGCGTCCGGTCAGCGTCGTGCCGGCCAAGGTGCGCGCGATGTTCGAGCGCCTCCCCGCGACGCTCCGTGAGTGGCTCGCGGATCCGGACTTCTCGATCTTCTTCGTCGTGTTCATGATCACCGCGGCGCTCTTGTTCCTGCGCTGGCCCTCGGGGATCGGCGGCGGCTTCATCTTCGACGAGCAGGAGGCGATCCTCGCGAACCCCTACGTCCGCGGGAAGCAGCCGTGGCTCGACGCGTTCCGTCGCGACTTCTGGGGCCTCCTCCCAGAGCGCTCGATCGGGAGCTACCGGCCGATCCCGAACTTCCTCTGGCGCGCGCTCTGGCGCATCCAGGAGTGGCGCTCGAAAGGGACCGGCGGCGCGCACAACACACCGTTCGTCTGG
>JBKJQC010000135.1:0-5875 GCA_046593995.1 Polyangiales bacterium | reverse complement strand
CTTTCGCTACCCCGGCATGAAGCCGCAGACGAAAGAGACGGCCATCTTGATGCTCGTCGACTCGATCGAGGCGGCGTCGCGCACGGTGGATCCGCCCGAGCGGAAGAAGTTCGAGGAGATGATGCAGCGGATCATCTTCACCAAGCTGAAATCCGGTCAGCTCTCCGAGTGCGGGCTGAGCACGCGCGACCTGCAGAACCTCGTGCTCCGCATGGGCGAGACACTGGAGAACATGTTCCACACGCGCGTGAAGTACCCCTGGCAGAAGGAGAAGGAGAAGGAGAAGGAGACCCGCGCACCGACTCCGGCGCAGGGGACCGGCAACGTGGTGCGTCTGCCCTCGCGCGGCCCGGACAAGTAGCTCAGGCCTTCTCGCCCTTCGCCCGCGGATTCTCGCGGGAGACGAGGATGTTGCCGCTCTCGTCGAACGCGACCGCCGACCGCTTCAACAGGCCGCCGACGGCGCGCTTGAACGCCTTCTTGCTGAGCGCGAACTTCTCGCGGATCACCTCGGGGTCCGAGCGATCCGACACGCGCAACGACGGCTCCTTCGTCAGCACCGCGAGCACGCGCTCGGCGTCCGCGTCGCGCTCCTCGTGCGCGAGGCCGCGCATCGTGAGCTCGATCTTCCCGTCTGCGTGGACATGCGCGATGCGGAAGCGACCGGCGTCCCCGCGTCCGAGCGTGCACGGCTCCGCCTCCGGCAGCAGACCGACGTACCGCTTCTCGACGATGACGAAGACACCGATGCCCGGCTCCTTCCGCCACGCCTCGCCCTGCACCCACTCGTCGAGGTCGAACCGACCGGTCCCATCGAGCAACTCGCGGACGCGCATCGTGCCCGTCGGTCGCCCTTGGACGTCGACGAAGAGGCCGATCGGATGTCGCTCGCCGACGCGGATCTCGTCGACGATCTCGGCGTTCGGTACGATGAGATCCTTCGGCGGTCCCCACTCCACGAACGCGCCGAAGGACGTCACGCCGGTCACGGTGAGGAACGCGACCTCACCCGGCTCCAGACACGGCTCTCGACCCACGCTCGGAGCGTACTTCACGCACTCGAGATTCACAGGGAGACGGGGAGACGGGGAGACGAGAGGGAGTCGAGATGGTCTGCCGATCGCGCCCTCGACCGCATGGAGGCCGTGGCGGGCGCGGGCGTCACGGCGTCATCCGTACGCGCGCGGCAGCACTGGCTCGGACTCCCCGTCTCCCCCCGTCTCCCCGTCTCCCTGTTCGTTCTCGCTCTCAGCTCGCCCTCCGTCATTCGGGTGTTGCTGCGGTGAGGCATCCACGCAAAGAAGGCTCCGCGATGATCGAACAGAGCTTCATGAAATCGCTCTTCCACGGCGTGATCGCCGAGGAGCTGATCGCCCCCTACCCCGAGGCGTCCGCCGAGGAGCGCGACAACGTCACGCTGATGCTCGACTCGATCCGCAAGTTCGCGGAGGCGAAGGTCGACTCCGCGAAGATCGACCGCGAGCACGAGATCCCGGACGACGTGCTCGCCGGGATGAAGGAGCTCGGCCTCTTCGGCATGCTCATCCCGCAGGAGTACGGCGGGCTCGGCCTCTCGGCCACGGCCTACGCGCGCATCACGCAGGAGATCGCCGCCATCGACGGCTCGCTCGCGGTCACCCTCGGCGCGCACCAGTCGATCGGTCTGAAGGGACTGCTCCTCTTCGGGACCGAGGCGCAGAAGCGCAAGTACCTGCCGAAGCTCGCGACCGGCGAGTGGGTCGCGGCGTTCGCGCTCACCGAGCCGTCCGCCGGCAGCGACGCGGCTGCGATCCAGACGCGCGCCGAGCTCTCCCCCGACGCCGAGGGGTACGTCATCAACGGCTCGAAGGTGTGGATCACCAACGGCGGGTTCGCCGACATCTTCACCGTCTTCGCGCGCACCTCGCCCAAGGACGAAGGCGCGAAGCCCAAGATCACGGCGTTCGTCGTGGAGCGCGCGCACGGTGTCACCTCCGGCCCGCCGGAGCAGAAGCTCGGCATCCGCGGCAGCTCGACGACGGAGATCTTCTTCGACGGCACCAAAGTCCCGGCGGGCAACGTGCTCGGCGAGGTGGGGCGCGGCTTCAAGGTGGCGATGGAGGTCCTGAACAGCGGCCGCCTCGGCCTCGGCGCCGGCTGCGTCGGCATGTGCAAGCGCCTCATCGGGATGGCCACCGAGCGCTGCAACGAGCGCAAGGCGTTCGGCCGATCCATCGGGCAGTTCGGCCTCATCAAGGACAAGATCGCGAAGATGATGGTGGAGACCTACGCGCTCGAGAGCGTGGTCTACCTCACGACCGGTCTCGTCGACGCGAAGATCGCCGACTACTCGCTCGAGAGCGCGATCTGCAAGATCTACGGCAGCGAGACGCTCTGGCGCGTCGCGAACGAGACGCTGCAGATCGCGGCCGGCATCGGATACATGAACGACTACCCGTACGAGCGCCTGCTGCGTGACGCCCGCATCAACCTCATCTTCGAGGGCACGAACGAGATCCTCCGCTGCTTCGTCGCGCTCTCCGGCATGCAGGGCCCCGGCCGCGAGCTCGCCGACGTCGTGCGCGCGATGCGCGAGCCGATCAAGGGCTTCGGTCTCCTGTCGGAGTTCGCAATCCGCAAGGCGCGCTCCGCGCTCGGCCGCGAGCGCATGCACCGCGTCCACCCGCTCCTCAACAAGGAGACCGTGCAGTTCGAGGAAGCGACCGTGGAGCTCGCGCGCAACGTCGAGAAGGTCCTGCGCAAGCACGGCAAGGAGATCGCCGAAATGCAGTACACGCAGCGCCGGCTCGCGGATCTCGCCATCGATCTCTACGCGATGGCCGCGTGCCTCTCACGCACCTCGCGCGCCATCGAGAAGAAGGGCGAGGACGGCGCACGCCGCGAAATCGAGCTCACCACGGCGTTCTGTGGCCACGCCGCCGAGCGCATCGCGCAGAACGTCAAGGCGTTCGAGCGGAACGACGACGAGCTCCTGAAGAGCATCGCCGGACGGACGTACGCCGACGGCGGATACCCGTTCGACCTCCTCTGAACCGACGACGGAGAGGTCGTGAATCGGTCGCTCGCCTCCACGACGGCCAACAGGGAGGCGGGGAGACGGGGAGAGGAGAGGGAGGTCGAGATGTGCTGCCGCGCGCGAGCTTTCAGGTCGTGGCCGTCATTGGTTGGCATCGACGTCGTCGCGTCGACCGGCAGACCCTCTGGTTCCTCCCTCTCGCCTCCTCGTCTCCCCGTCTCCCTGTTCAGGGGCGGCTTCGTCGAGACCGAAAAGTTCACGTCTCTGACGATGACGACGGATTCAGGGGATCGCGATCGCCACCCGCCACCCAGGGCCTTCGAGCTCCATCGGCACCCTCGCCTGCTGCGTCGCAGGATCGGGGCCGCGCACGTCGACGAAGGCGTGCGCCTTGTCGCCGGCGAACACGGTGTCCATCTTCGCCACGTCGAAGCGCAGCGGGCTCCACGCCGGGACCAGCATCTGCTCGGGGGTCACGGGCTTACCGGTGATGCCGGTCGCGCGTCTCGCGCGATCCTCGAGCACCCTCCGCGCGGCGGGCGCGAGGAGCGCGTACGCGTGCGCAGCGGCGTCGGGGTCGTGCGGAGCGTCGTGGCAGGCGCGCAGGAACAGATCGAGCGCTCCTTCCGGCGTCGCATCGGGCGCGCGCTGACACGCGCAGAGCGCGCTCGCGACGAACGCGACCAACGCGCCCTTCAGGGAGCTCCGGGCATGTCGCGGGTTTGGTCTACGGTCCACGGTCTACGGTCCGAGCGCGGTCGAGAGTCGAGAGTCTAGAGCCCGACGGGACGAGACGGCGGGCACGATCTCGCTCAGGAGCTCTCGACTCTAGACTCTCGACTCTCGACCTCTCGCACGCGAGCCGTCGAGCCGAGAAAAGAAAACGCCCCCGCTCGAGAGAGCGGAGGCGTCTCCGAACCGGAACCGAGACGAGTCTCAGTTCGCCTTGACCATCGTCTCTTTGCCCCAGCCCGGCTCGCCGCCGGTCTTGCTCGGCATCGCCCAGTGGCCGCGCATCATCTTGCCACCGTCGTAGATGATGTACTGGAGGACGCCCGCGTCGCCGCTGTCGTTGAAGCCGGCGGAGAGCACGTCGGTGTCGCTGTTCGGGAAGTGGTTCGAGCGCATGCCGAGCCCCTTCAGCTTCATCGTCGAGCCCTTGAAGCCCCACGACAGCTTGAAGACGTGCGAGGTCGTCTCCATCACCTGGACGGTGCCGAGATAGCTCTTCTTCTCGGGCGTCTGGCCGCTCTTGATGGTGAAGACGCCGGCGATCGAGCCCGTGGAGGCCGGACCCGAGAGCACCTCCTTGCCGATGCTGGTGTGCTGCTCCTCGAACCACACGCCGTCGAGGACGCCAGGCTTCACCAGGTAGGCCATGACGCCGAGGTCGTGCTTCGACGACCAGCCGCAGGACAGGATGTTGCCGTCCTTGAAGATGATCCCCTGCTGGGACTCGCCGCCGATCTTCCACGTCGCCTTGAACATCATCCCGGCGATCTTGGTGATCGTCGCCGTACCCTTGTAGCTCTTGCCGGCTTCGTTGTTGCCCGCGAGGCCCCAGGTGCCGGTGATGTCGACCTCGCCGTGCGCCGGCTTGAGGCTCTTGATCTGCTTCTTCTTGACGGGCGCGTCGTCCTCGTCCTCGTCATCGTCGTCGTCGTCGTCCGCGCTCTTCGGCGGCGCCTTCGCCTTCTTGGCGGACTTCGCGGGCTTGTCGTCGTCGTCGTCCGCGCGCGGCTTCTTCTTCTTCGCCGGCTTGTCGTCGTCGTCGTCGTCGCCCTTCTTCTTCGAGGCCTTCTCGGAGTCGTCGTCGCCCTTCTTCTTCTTGGACGACTTCTCGTCGTCGGAAGTGGACTCTTCCTTCTTCTTGCCGCAGCCAACGGACGGCACGGCGAGGGCGAGCCCCAGCGCGACGAGCAGCCCACCCCTCAGACCCATCATTCCAGTCATGCGCTCGAGCATCCGTATTCCTCCGACGTAACGATCCGACTTGTCGCAGCGGGCATGTTCACGAAAGCGATCGCAAACGTGCGTAAGGCGCGAAGAGGAGCCGAGTGTAACAAGGCGCCTGCGACGTGCACGTCGCGAATGCGGTAAATTGTCGCACGGACGAGGTCGCTCTCTCAGTGTCCGTGGGCAGGAGTGCGCGCGTTCTCGCGATGTCGCACGTGCCCTTCGACGACTTCGGTCGTGTGCACGTACGTGACGAAGCGCGAACCCACGCAATCATTCGATCAGAAGTTCTTGATCATCGTCTCGATGCCAGGCCCCTGTGACGCCGAGCTGGTCTGCGCCCACTGGCCGGAGAGGACCTTACCGCCCTGCTTGATCCGGTACTGGAGGACGCCGAACTCGCCGCTGTCGTTGAACCCCGCGGTGAGCACGTCGCCGTTGCGCAGGGCGAGGCCCTTGAACTTGTGCTTACCGATGGTCCACGAGAGGTTGTAGATCCCGTGGCTGATGCCGATGTCGACGCTGCCCGTGTACTTCTGCTTCTCGGGCGTGTCGGCGTTCTTGATCGTGTAGGTCCCGAGCAGGTTGGCGTTCCCACCGACCAGGTACTCGTGGCCGATGTTGTTGTGGTTCTCCTCGAACCAGACGCCATCGAGGTCGTTGTTGTCCTTCACGAGGTACGCCATCACGCCGAGGTCGTGCTTCGCCGACCAACCGCACGAGAGGACGTCTTCGTCGCGGAAGCAGATGCCGTTGAAGTTCGTGGATCCGATGGACCACGTGCCCTTGTACATCTCGCCCGCGATCTTCGTGACGCCGGCGCTGCCGACGTACTGCTTTCCGTCGGGGCCCGAGCCCGAGATCTTGTAGTTGCCCGTGACGTTCACGGCGCCGGCCAGCTCC
>JBKJQC010000850.1:0-2710 GCA_046593995.1 Polyangiales bacterium | reverse complement strand
GGCCGAGCGCCGCCACCGCGGCGAGGAGCAGCCCATAGGACCGGCTCGTTCCTCGACCCACGCCGCAGCCGGTCGACTCCTCGCTCGCAGCAGGGATGACGCAGCGCCGGGTTGCGGTGTCGCAGACGTTTCCGGTAGCGCACTGCGCCGTCGCCTCGCAGCTCGTCAGACACGCTCCGTTCGCACACGAGAAGGGCGTACACGGCGTCGCGTCACCCTCGGGCGAAATCGTGGCCGCGAAATCGTGCGAACACTTCAGGACTTCCTTCGTGCAGACGCCGGACGTGCACGCGAACCCTCGCACGCAGTCGCCGGAGCTCTCGCAGGCAGACTTGCATGCGGTGTCACCGCAGATGTACGGAGCGCACGAACGGACGACGTCCTGGCACTTGCCGGTCCCGTCGCAGCTGCTCGCGTGCGTCTCGCGACCGGCGACGCACGAGTTGACCGAGCACGGGGTCCCGCTCCGGGGAAATGTGCAGGTCGCGGCCGACGAGCCGTTGCACGCGCCGCCGCACGCCCCGCCGGCACCGACGCAGAGCATGCGATCGCCGTGCGGTGCGCCGGTGACGACCGAACATTTACCGAAGCGCGAAACGAGATCGCACGCCTCGCATTGACCCTCGCAGGCCCGGTCGCAGCAATACCCATCGACGCAATGGCCGGAGGCACAGTCGCCAGCAACGGCGCAGATCTCTCCCTCCGCCTGCCGCGAAACACACGCGCCGCCGACGCACCGCCGGGAGGCCACGCATTGAGCGTTTGTCGCGCACCCCGTCGCACAAGCTCCGGCGACGCACACGTTTCCACCGCAGCTCTTCTCGCCGTGCGGCGCGCCCTCCACCGGTCGGCAGGTTCCGAACATCCCCGCCACGTCGCACGCGCTGCACGCCGCGTCGCACTTGCTCGAGCAGCAAACGCCGTCCTGACAGATCCCCGAGTCGCAGTCGCTCGGGCTGTCGCAAGCTCCTCCGTTTAGGCGGGACGAGGCGTAGAGCTCCGCGGTCGCAAGCGGAATGGACCCTGCCGTCGCAGTCGCGCGTCCGCCGACGAAGAAGGCTCCCTTCGGAGTGAGGATCGGGGGGGGCATCCAGAACCGCGGCGTCACAGGAAATCCCGCGAAGAACCACCGCTTGGCAACGGGATCGTAGAGCTCCGCGGCGGCGACGGCCGGGTAGTCGTTCGTGTTGCCGCCCGCGAGCAACACCTTGCCGTTCGGGAGGAGCACCGCCCCGGCATTCAAGCGCACGTTCTGTATCGAGGCGCCCGGCGCCCATGTGAGCGTCGCCTTCTCGAGAATCTCCGTCGGCTGATGGAAGCCACCCCCGGCCCCACCGGCGACGAGGACGTCACCGGACGGAAGCAAGACTGCGGTGGCAGCCTGACGGAGCGTCGGAATCGGCGCGATCGCGACGAAGGTCTCCGTCGCGGGATCGAACAGTTCCGCCGCCACTCCGGTGAATCCGCTCACGAGCACCCGCCCGTCCTGCATCGTGACCATGAAGTGCTGCGCCTTCCCCTCCTTCATCGCCACGGTCTTCCATGTGCCGAGCGGTGTGCTCGGATCGAACACCAGCGCCGTGGCGAGCGCGGCGCCTCCCGTCTCGTTGCCGCCGGTGACGAGGACCTTTCCCGTCGAGAGGAGAGCCGCCTTCGGTCCCCTGCGGCCGCCCGGCATGCTGCTCACGGGCAGCCACGTTCCCTTCGCTGGGTCGTAGAGATCGGCGCTCGCGAGTGCGCTGAGCCCTTCGTACCCACCGACGACGAGCACGCGCCCGTCGGCGAGGCGCACGGCGGCGTGGTCCACGCGCTTGACGTTCAGGGGAGGCCCAGCGCTCCAGGTCTCGGTCGCAGGATCGAAGAGCTCGGAGGTCGAGAGCGCCGTTTCCGGAGGCGCTGTGTAGCCGCCTGCAACGAGGATCTTCCCCGACGCGAGTAGCGTCGCGCTGTGCAATGCCCGCGGTGCGGCCATCTTCGCACCGACCGCGGTCCAGGTCGGGTCGATGACGATGGGCGCCTCGAGACCTCGTCCGTCGAGCTCGTAGTCGAGGACTGCGGATCCTTCGTCTCGCTCCGCGATGGTGACGTCGAGGTCGCGACGAGTGCCGCGCGCATCGAGAGCGAACGGTCGGTCGCTGCGGAAGCGCGGGCGGCCCGCGCCGTCGATGACGTCGACGACACCTCCCTCGCAGCGTACTTGCATCGCTCGATCGAAGCGCAGGCGCGTCCGTGCACGCACGCGATCCGACGCGAGGCCGACGACGCGGAAGGTCTCGACGCCGTCGTCGAGCGCGATCGCGACGAGATCGGTGTCGGGCGCGACGGCCGCGTAGATGATCGCATCGCCCTTGCTGGTCCCGAGCACATCCCCGACCTCGTCGGCCAACTCCAGCGAAGCGTCGCCTGACTCGATTCGATGGAACCCTGCCGCACGCGTTGCGAGGCGCGATCGTCGAACGAAGTTTCCTCCGGCGGGCGAACCACGCGCACCCTCGATGCGCCGCGCGAACGTGTCGTGCCCGACGACGATCCGGAGCGGATCGCCGGCGGATCTCGCGGTGCTCTGCGCGCTCGGCGACGGAGAGCACGCGCACGCGAACACCATAGCGACCCCCGCTCGCCACATCAGTGCAATCTATCGTGGGTCGACGGGCCGTGCTCGCCCAAATCATCGGGCGCGTCTCCGCCCGAGCGATCGAGTCACCCCGTC
>JBKJQC010000797.1:0-3554 GCA_046593995.1 Polyangiales bacterium | reverse complement strand
ATCGCGACCCTTCTGACCGAGCGGCTCGACGCGCTGCCACCCTGACCCCCCCTCGAGCATCGGTACTGCCGTGTCCGCCTCCCGACTCGTCCCCCTCGCGTCCATCTTCGGCCCGCTCTTGTACGCATTCTCGGCCACTGGAGCGGTACCGGAGCCGCCGCCGACCGCTGGTTCAGCAGCAACTCCTCCGGCGGTCGTGCCGTCGCTGAGCACCAGCGCGTCCGTGAGCGCCCCGGCATCCGCGACGGCGCCGAGCGCAAAGGCGCCTGCGCTCGCCGACCACGAGACGGCGCATCCGTCATCGCCGGAGCGGAAGTCGTCGCTCGAGCCGAGGCCGGCCCTTCCGTCGTCGCCTCACACGAAGTTCGTCGCCGAGCCCTTGTCCGACATGGCGGTGCTCGGCATCGCCTTCGGCTTCGTCGGTGTGACGGAGGTCATCAACTCGAGCGGCGAGCTCAGGCCGCAGCAGCCTGTCGCGACCTCGAAGCTACCCGCCATCGATCGGTGGGCGATTACCCAGTCGTTCGATCCGAACGCCGCACGCAACTCGAATTTCGGTCTGTACCTCGCGGTGGGCTGGGCGGTCGCAGATCCGATCATCACCGGCGTGCAGGAAGGAAGCGCACAGGCTTTCCTCGTCGATGCGATCATCTTCGCGCAGAGCGCAGCGATCACCGGCGCGCTGACCAACCTCGCGAAGATCGCCGTGCGACGTCCGCGACCGCGCGCATACGCGGAACAGGCTCGGCTGAACGCGGAGTTCGGTGAGGAGAAAGCGCCAGACATCTCTGGAACCGACTCCGCCCTGTCGTTCTTCTCGGGGCACTCATCGATGACGGCGGCGATCACGGCGACCGCGTCGTACCTAGCGTTCGCACGCTCCGGGTCGTCGTCCTGGCGACCGTGGCTGACGCTGATCGTCGGCACGATGACGACGTTCTTCACCTCCTACGAACGCGTCCGCTCGGGCGCCCACTTCCCGACCGACGTGATCACTGGCGTGCTCGTCGGCGGCGGGGTCGGCGTTCTCGTCCCCCACCTCCATCGAGAGCAGTCGCTGAAGCAGCGTCCGGTGTGGATCGGCTTCGAAGTTCCACGCGGTGGTGGCGCAATCGCGACCGCGAACGTTCAGCTCTGATGCTCGATCTGAGGCCAGAGGCGGACGATGCGCGGCGCGAGGCAACGCGGAACGACGCCGAGGCGGAGACCGCACGCCTTCGCGCGGAGCGCGCCCGCCGTGATGGTGAACGCTGAGCGATTCTCGAATGAGCAGGATCCCCGCAGATGCGCTTGTCACGGAGTCCGTAGCCTGGGTAAAGCGTGCAACGACGACGCTGAGATCCGAAGAACGCGACGGTCCTCACGAATCAGCGCCTGAGCGTGGATCAGCGTGATCCCTGGCCCGCTCGCGGAGGCTATGGGCGACCGACTTCTCATCCGTCGCGGCCGCCGATCTGCTGACGCGGACCCAGCCGATCGCCTCGTATGAGCCGTCGACGAACCACGCACCGCGTACGCCCGCTCGCACGCAACTCGAAGCTCCCTCGTGTCGACCCACGGCATGTCCGAGATCCGTCCGCTCCCCACCACCACCGTCGCACCGGCCAAACCCGTCGCCATCGAGCTCGCGAGCGAGACCAGACCCGGGGGTGCCTCTTTCAAGGAGGTCCTGCGCGCCCTCGGCGACGAGACCAAGCGCGGCGAAGCCCTGATGCATCGCGCCACCCGCGGCGGCTCTGCGGAGCTCTCTCCGACGGCGCTGATCGCGCTGCAGGCCGGCGTCTACCGCTACGTGGAGGTCGTCGACCTCACGTCGAAGCTCGTCGATCGCACGACGCAGGCGGCGAAGAC
The DNA here is from genome assembly GCA_046593995.1 of Polyangiales bacterium. Lineage (GTDB taxonomy): Bacteria > Myxococcota_A > Polyangia > Polyangiales > JADJMO01 > JALHOE01. The sequence continues at coordinate 1,703 of JBKJQC010000797.1, read as the reverse complement.
CGTCGTGCAGTCGAACGGCGGTTGAAGCGAACGGGCTTTGACCACCGGCGTCTGCGCACTACGTTCCACCGCGTGTCCGCCCCCCTCTCCGACGCCGACGCCGACGTGCGCAGCGCCGGGGCCTCGCCCCGCGCCGCGTCGTCGCTCGTGACCGGAGCGTTCGTGGCGACCGTCGCGCTGACGGCGGCGCTCTTCCTCGTCGCGCTCTGGCAGATCTTCATGGTCGCCCCCGTCGAGGCGGTGATGGGCATCGTGCAGAAGATCTTCTACTTCCACGTCCCGTCGGCCTACGTCATGTACCTCGGCGCCGGGGCCTGCTTCCTCGGCAGCGCGTGGTACCTCGCGACCGGCAGGCTCGAGGGGGACGCGATCGCGATGGCCGGCGGCGAGATAGCAGTGGCTTTCGGGGTCATCGTGCTCGTCACCGGACCGCTCTGGGCGCGCAAGGCGTGGGGCACGTACTGGACGTGGGATCCGCGGCTCACGACGACGATGCTCGCGCTCCTGATCTACGTCGCGTACCTCGTGCTCCGCACGTTCGGCGGCGAGGGTGAGGCGGAGAAGAAGTTCGCTGCGGCGCTCGGGATCCTCGGCGTCGCCGACGTGCCGATCATCCACTACTCCGTCCGCAAGTGGTCGGGGCAGCACCCGACGGTGATCACCAAGGGCGGCGGCGGCCTCGATCCGCGCATGGTGCCCGCGCTCCTCGTGTCGCTCGCCGCGTTCACGATGCTCGCGGTCGTGCTCCTGTGGGTGCGCGCGCGCGGCGAGATCCTCGCGCAACGCATGAACGCCGCGCGCGAAGCGGCGATCGCCGCCGGTGTCATCCGAGACGAGGAGGACGCGTGAGTCAGCAGACCGCTCCGAGCGCTCCTCCCACGGTGACCGCGGGTGAGAACCGCGCGACGACGTTCCAGTCGCCCACGTCGAGCGCGCTCGACCGCGAGACGGTCCCCGGCGGCAACCTCCTCGTCGCGGCCTACGCGATCGCTTGGCTCGTCGTGCTGATCGTCGTCGTCCGCGTGTTCCGACGTCAGAACGAGCTCGCGGGGAAGATCGCGCTCCTCGAGGACGCGGTGCGCAAGGCCCCTTCACAGCGAGCACGCGAATGAACTTCGAGAACATGACGTTCGCGCACGTCATCTTCATCCCGAGCGTGCTCCTGATCGGGATCCTGATCGGCTACTCGATGGGCGCGCGCGCGATCCGCGCAGAGTTCGCGCGACAGCGCAAGCGGCTCGAGGAATAGCGGCGAGATCCGAGAAAACCACGGAGGCACGGAGGCACGGAGGTTCGAGAGTGCTGCCGCGCACTTCGCACCACGCCTCGCCGGCTCTCGCAACGCCACGCGCCTCGGTCCGCGTCGAGGGGTCGAGGGGTCGAGGCGGCGATCGGCAGACCTCTGAGCCCTCCGTGCCTCCGTGCCTCCGTGTTCAATCCCTCTCGTTTTTCGCAGCTGCAGGCGTCGATGGACGCTCGCGTCGGCGCGCGCTACCTGGCCTCTACCATGCTCGATTTCAAGCTCACCGAGGAGCAGGAACAGCTCATCGCGTCCGCCCGCCGCTTCACGAAGGAGCGGATCATCCCCGTCGCCGCCAAGGCGGATCACGAGTCGGCGTTCCCGGCGGGCGTCTTCGAGGCCGCGTGGGAGACCGGGCTCGTGAACCCCACCGTACCGCCGGAGTACGGCGGGCTCGGGCTCG
>JBKJQC010001130.1:0-5077 GCA_046593995.1 Polyangiales bacterium | reverse complement strand
GGCAGCGACGCGCGCGCTGATCGCGGCATCGAGGGGCCTATGCGTGCACCGCCGCGCGCCCCCCAGCCTCGGGCGTGGAGCGCGCGACACGGCGGGAGATCCTGATCGTCGACGCGGGGACGCCCACGCGATCGCCCTGGACGACATGCGCGACCTACAGGCGCGGGTCGAGCGTGCCGAGGCCTTGCCCATACCGGGCGTGATCATCGGCGGCGCGCGGATTCGTTGCGCGTCATGTGACGAGATGGTCGACGCCAAGACGACCGAGCGGGTGAGCGGACGAGGCGTCGTATGCCCTGCCTGCGCCGCCGCGATCGGTCACATCAGCTAGCGTCGGCGCGGTCAGCGCGGCCGTCGCATCGGCTTCGCAGCCATCACGCCTCATGAGCCCGATGGACGCGTTGGCGAGACGCGCGGAAGTGATACCTCGAACCTCGTGCCGTCGGTGGCCGTGGATCGGACGTCGATCTGTCCGCTGTGCGCTACCACGATCTGCTGCGCGATGTACAAGCCGAGGCCGAGCCCCTTCGACCGGCGCTCTCCTTTGGTCGCTCTCCGGAACGGGTCGAAGAGTACTGGCAAGAGCTCTAGCGGGATCTGTCCCGCGTTCGCGACGCGCAGCCGAACCATCGCTGGATCCGTGCCATCGAGGGTGAAACGCACCGGCTCGTCCACGCCTCCATGTTCCATGGCGTTTCCGAGTAGGTTGGAGAGCACCTGCGCCAAGCGATCGGCATCCCACTCGCCGCGCGTATCGCCGTGGTGCTCGAGCACAATCGTTTGCGGCGCCGCCGCTTGGACCTCGTCGACGAGTTGACGAGCGAGCGGTAGTAGATCCGTCGGCTTCGGATCGATCGCGATACCACCGCCGATGCGCGCTCGCGTGAAATCGAGGAGCTGGTCGATCATGCGCCGCATTCGCCCGGCGCTGCTCTGGATACGCATCAGAGACTTGGTGGTCCGATCGTCCTCGTGCCTTCGGAGGAGGAGCTCCGAAGCTGTCGTGATCGCCGTGAGTGGATTTCGCAGATCATGCGCGAGAATCCCGGTGAACATCTCGCTGAAGCGGACATTGCGACTCAGCTCGTCGACGAGACCGACGTTCTCGAGAGCGACGGCCGCAAGCTGCGCGAGCTGCACCACGACGGCTTCGTCCTGGTCGGTGAACTCGCCCTCGTACTTGTCCGAGAGCTGTATCAGTCCGATGTTCCGGCCCGCGCGACCGACGAAGGGCACCGCCAGCCACCCGCGCATCGGCGGATGGGCCTCGCGTTCCTTCCCGAAGCGCCGCCACGACGGATGCGCCTCGAGCTCCTCTTGCGTCATCCGGAACGGCTTGTTCGCTCTACATACGAGCGCGTAGATTCCGGACTCATCAACCGGCGCGTCGTAGTTCCGGTACTGCGCGTACTTGTCGGACAACGACACCGCGGTGATCGCCTGCGCCCAATTCGCGTCGACCGTGAAGCTCGTCACGGCCTGGTGTGCACCGATCAGCTCGCGCGCGCTCTGCGTCACGCGACCGAGCACGGCTTGGATACCCTCCCTGAGGTCGACGTCGACGAACACCTCCGTGAGGCCGCGCAGTTGCGCGACGAGGTGCTCGCGCGCGCGTGCGGCCTCGTCGCGCGCAATGCCCAACGCGATCTGGTCCGCCACCGACCCCAGCGCGAACAGCGCGGACGGGTTGAGCGGCGCGCGCGCGAACAGCCCCGCGACACCGACCAAGCGGTCGCTGACCAGCAGTGGATAACCGGCAAAGGAGACCAGCCCCTCGCGCGCGGCCCACGCGCGGTCGCCGATGCGTTCGTCGCTTTGCACGTCGTTCGTGAGATGCGGCTTGCGCTCCGACGCAATTCTTCCGATTTTGAGCGCGCCGAATGGCACCGAGGCGTGCGGCCCGTCGATGTGCGTATACAGGCCGGCGCTCGCTTGGAGCTCGAGCATGTTGGTTGCCGCGTTGTACGTCCAGATCCTCGCGAACGCCGCGCCGATGTTGCCGACGATGGATGCCGCGCAATCGGTCAACTGTTCACGGAGCGGCGCGACACGCGTCAGCGCAACGCCAACATCCGCTGCGAGCTGCGCGTGACGCTGACGCTCTTCGAGCGCGGCCTCCGACCGCCGGCGCGCCGCGACGTTGCGGAAGACGAGGACGACGCCGATGATCTCTCCCGTCGCGTCCCTGATCGGCGCGGCGCTATCGTCGATCGGCAGCCGTGCGCCATCTCTCCGAACGAGAAGCGCATGATTCGCGAGCGCGGCGATGTCGCCGGAGCGCAGCACCGCGTGCACAGGGCTCTCGAGAGGTGCGCCGGTGTCCTCGTTCACGAGTTGAAAGACCTGATGGACCGAGGTCGTCCTCGCCTCGCTGAGCGTCCACCCGGTGAGCTCCTCGGCGACGGGGTTCATGAATGCTACGCAGTGATCGCGGCCGGTTGCGATGACAGCATCGCCGATGCTCCGAAGCGTTACGGATAGCGATTGCTCGCTCGTACGCAATTCGCGGAGCACGCGGTGAAGCTCGGTCTGCGAGGCCGCAAGCGACGCCGTCAGGCTCTCGGCGCGCTGCGCGGAGTCGCGCGCGACGGCGGCGTGTGCCTCGCCGGCGAGCGCCGTTCGCTCAGAGGCAAACAATGCCGACAGCAGGGGCATCGCGAGACGGACTTCGTCGAGGCGTCCTAGGTCGACGCGTTCGCCGCCGAGCAGGACGATGGCGGAATCCGCCTCGCACTTGCGGCCCCGCGCGACGCGGACCGTTCGCTCGTCCGGATAGGGCAGCTCGGTCTCCTCCAGCTCACCACTCTCGACGCAGCGGGCGATGAATGCGCGCCATGCGCGTCCGTTCGGCATCGTCTTCTGAAATCCGACAGCGGGAAGCTGGACGCCGATTTCGGCATCTTCGACGAATATGACGAGGTCTTCTGCGCCGAGGTGCTGTGCCAGTCGCATCGCGGCCGCGGGTCGATCCTGACGATCGGCGAGGGCCGCGGTGAGCTCGATCGTCGTGCGCGGCACTCGGGCTACTCGGGGATTACGCAGACCACGGCGGTGCAGTTATGGAAACCGCTGGACTGCCCTTCGATGCTCGCGATCTGTCCGATGCTGTTGCAGCCCGCGAACTTGGTTTCCCCGAGCTCGCGTTGCACCGCCTCGAGCTCGAAACCGAACTCCTTGCCCATGCGCAGCCGCGTCGCCACGCAATCGAAGAAGAGCGCGACCGCGGGCTTGTGCCCCTGCAGCTGTTCGATGGCATCGCGCGTGCTCGCTGCGGCGGCATCCGCGGCGTCTTCTGCAGTCACGGTCATCACGCACACCGTCGCTCCTTCGGGGATCTCCGTCGCACACGCGACCGATCCGTCGTCGCCGATCGCAAGAGGCACCCGAAGCTTGTGACCCGTCCCCGTTTCGATCCCAAGGATGTTGTGGAGGAAGAACGGGAGCGGCTCGACGCGATCGAGCTTCTGCCCGGTGTGATCGGCGTGCTCCTCGAAGACCTCCGCCGCCGGCACGGCGTTCAAGCTGCCGACGCGCGTGTTCACCGCTTCGGTGACACGCATCGGAGCGCTCGCTGGAGTCCATCCGTGGCGCACGCCGATGCCGATGGGCTTGTTCGAGAGGATCTCCAGCGCGACGACGCCATCGGCGATGACCTCGGTTCCGAGGAACACCGCACGCTTTTGGAACGCCTCGTCTCCTCCGGCACCGCCGCCGAGCAGTCGGTATGTTCCACCCGTGAAGACCGCGAGCTGCGCCACGAGGTCGTCGGCGTGTCCGGCGAGTGCGTCTGCGAAGACGAGGGCGGTGCGGTGCGCGAACGACGGGTTGGAGATCCCCCGAAAGCCGGACGTGACGGCGCGCGCCGCGGCGGCGCGGTCTCTGCTGAGATCGCGCCCCGCGGACGCGGCGAAGCGCATCTCCGGCGCGTGGAGCGCGACCGCGCACACGAGGCCCACGCCTTGCGTTTCGGTGGTGAACTCGCCAGCCGAGGAGGATCCGACCAGCAGGCGCGGATGGCACGCGTCCGTAAGGCTCCGAAGCAGTACGGTCGCGTCGAAGCGCGGGGACGCGAAGAGGATCACGACGTCGGGATGTTCGCCGTCGAGGCTTTCACGAATCTGTCGGCCGAGGTTGGCGCCAGCCGCGTCGCTCGACGTCTCGGTGGTATGAACGACCGTAGCTCTCGTCATGGGGGCCTCGGCTGATGCGCCGCTCGGGGGAGCGAAGTCTACGCACGTGGCGCGCGCGGTGCCCGGGCTTCCTCGATTGGGCGCGAGCGCTCGATAATGACGTGGTCCGGTCGCGGTTCCGCGCGCGGCTCGAGCGAGGCGAGGCGCCGGTGCACGCGGCGGATCGTGATCGAAGGAAGGTGTTCGTGCCCCCCGAGGCCTCGTCGAATCCATTCTTCAGGCCGGTTTCGCCTGGCCAGACGCCCTCCGTCAGCGGCCGTTGCGGTCGCGGCGTTTCTGGAGTGGCCGTGCGCTTCCTGCTCCTCGTTCTCGCGCTCGCCGCCACCGCGTGCGAGCGTCCGTCGCGCGCGCCGACGCCGCAGCCGGCCGCTGCCAGCGCGTCGGTGACCGCGGACGGCGTGACATCGGCGACCGCGTCGGCGACCACCTCGAGCGCGCCGCCGGCGCTCTTGTCGGGAGCGCCACTGACGGCGCTCGCCGTCGCCGGCTTCGCCGACGCCATCGTGTCGCTGCCGCTCGGCACCGCGGCCAAGCGCCCCGTGATCATCGCCGTCCACGGCAACTACGACCGCCCCGAATGGCAGTGCGGGACGTGGCGCTCGATCCTCGACCACGCGAAGGTGCTGGCGTTCGTGCTCTGTCCGCGCGGAATCGCGCGCACCGATTCACCGTCGGCCGACGACACGCGCTTCACGTTCGCGAGCGGCCCCGCGATGAGCAAGGAGCTCGACGCCGGGATCGAAGCCCTGCGCGCGCGATGGCCGGACTTCGTCGACGAGGGCCCGATGATCTACACCGGGTTCTCACTCGGCGCGATCCACGGCGTCGCGCACGTCCTCCGCGATCCTGCGCGCTATCCGCGGCTCGTGCTCACCGAGGGCTCGCAC
>JBKJQC010000182.1:0-5525 GCA_046593995.1 Polyangiales bacterium | reverse complement strand
CCGACCAGATCGAGGCTGCACTCTGGGAGCGCATCCGCAGCACCGGCCGCGCGCCGCGCCGCGCGAAGCGCCCGAACCTTCAGAGCGTCGCGTGATCGAATTTATTTTCCGGGATTTTTGGATCAACCACTTTGCGTGTGGTGGCGCCCCCCGGCTTTCAACCCATAACGCATCGCCCGGTGAGCGAGCTAACGGAGCGAGCGTCCACACCAGGTGGCCCGTCCCGTCACCACACACCACGGCACCCACAACACCACGACCACAACACCACGCGACGGCGACCAGACCCGGGCGCCGACCCAGGCGACCGCACGCCGATCGCGTGCGCGTGATGACTAACCCGTTGACTAGCGCCACCGCGACGACGCAACCACTCAACTCCCCTCGCCTATCCACCCCGGACCCACGGTCTACAGAACCGCCGGCCACGAAACCACAGGAGCACGCACCATGATCGAGCACACCACCATCACCACCGTCCCGATCCAGGCGATCGCGCCAGCCATCGTGCTCGTGCTCGGGCACGCCGATCGCCTCGCGCACGCCCGCGACCTCGCGTCCGAGGCGAGCGCCCTACTCGAGCGCGCCCGCGCGCTGCTACAGCCCGAGACGGAGGATTCCGTGCGAGCGCTGGGTGCGCGGGCATCTACGCTCCTGGCGCGAGCACAGCGCATCGTCGAGGACGTCGCGAGCGATCTCTAGACCTCCACGCGAACGCGTGGATCAGGCCGGGGGCTAGTGGATCATCTGCTGTATCCGGATCACCACACTCGGATCCGACGACGGCGACGCCGACGACGACGACGCGAACGCGTGGATTAGCCCGCGTCCCGACCCAGGCGCTCACGCTCGTGAACGGAGCGCACGAGGTCGCGCAGCACCTGCATTTGACCGAAGTTGAGGCGCGCGACGAGCGCGCTCGCGTTCGGCGACGCGAGCCGCCCGATAGCAGCCGCGACCATGGCGGCATCGGCCTGAGGATCTGCCACAACGCGCTCCGCGTGCGCGCGGATCGCAGCGGCCTCGCTCGCCTGGAACGTCACGAACCGCCCCCAGACGAGAGGAGGTTTTGCCTGTGAGCCGCCAGCCATCCAGCGCGATCCGGCCCGCTCATCTCGTGCCAGCGCGAGGGGTACGGGATGGAGTGCTCGCTCGAGATCGCGAGCGCGATCTCCGAGGGCTGCAGGGCCTTGCCGAGTCCGCGATCGAGGAGCGCCGAGACGGCGGCGAAGCGCCCTCGGACGTTCGCGCGCTCGTCGCGGGCGAGCTCCAGCAAGCGGTCGATCAGCTCGCGGCACCCGTCGGTTTGCTCGGCGACGTAGCGAGCCACGCCCGCGGCGCCGCGCGGTCGGCCTGAAGGATTCCCTGACTGTCCCTTTACGAATGGCATTGAAACTCCTGTTACCTGAGACTGTGATGCACCTGCCATCGGTTTGCATCTACCGTCCAGGGCCCGGCGATCGCCTGGCCAGCGCGATCGCCCGGGTCGGCTCGGGGGTGGGGAGGATCGCGCCGTCCTCGGACCCGGCTGCGCAGCGTTTTCGTCGCTTCGTCGCTTTCATCGTCGGTAGATCCTGGATCAGACCCAGGCGATCGCGTACTGACCCGCCGACCATTCCCACCCTTCCCAACCTTTCCTCGTCATTCCCGGAATGCCCCAAAACACCTTTCCCTTCCCCTTTATGGGAAGGAAGGGAATGGTACTCGGGTGACGTAAATCCTCACTACTCAGTGGGAATGGTCCGAGCGGCCGCCGGCAGGTCGATCACCTTGCGAGTACGGCTGCTACGTAGGTTTCCATCGATGACCTCGAAGGTCTCGGTGGTGTCGTCCAGTCGCTCTGCCAGTAGCAGCCGCGCGATCGCGGCGCTCGCGGCGCTCGCCTTGATGCCGCAACTCCCCTGGAGGTCGCTCTTGGACATCAGTCCAGACTTCCTCGTGTCGAGGTTGCGGGGCTTGGCACGGAGGCGCTCGACGGTCGCCAGTACCTTGGCCTCGTGAGCGGCGTGCTGTGCATCCACGCGGCTCGTAGAGCGTGACTCGTCGCCGAGTGCCTCCACGGCGCCCGGATCGCTCTGCCAGCGTCCTGTAGCTCCATGGAAGCGCGCGCCAGCAAACTTGCCGGGGATGCCGTGCCTCGCCTTTGCCACGGCGATCTGCGCGAGCCGATACTCCTGGCCATCGTCGATCTCCTGATCGACGTCCAGAAACAGCACGACCGCAGCCGCGAAGTCCACGTCACCAGACTCCTTAGCGGCCGCCAGGTAGACCGTCGCATCCTTCGCGGCGCGGAACTCCTCGCGGCGCTTCGCCGAGTAGTACGTGCGCGCGATGCTCGAGACGGCGATCAGCGGGCAGTCGAGATCCTGCGCCATGCCGCGGAGCGCGGTCGCGATGTCGCCGATCTTGGCGCGTAGTGATGTAGCGTCCGTACCTCGCGCCAGTTCCTGCAAGTAATCGATGATGAGGAGAGGCGGGGCGCCGTGTGCTTCCGCCATCGCGCGCGAGGTAGACGCGATTGCAGCCATGGCAGTGCCATCGCGCGGCATCTCCTCGCACGAGATGATGCGGATCTGCAGGTCGGTAAGGCACGCCCGGATCTGGTCTCGGTGCACGCGCCCGCACACGATGTCACTCCATGGCACGCCTAGGATCACGCCAGCGAAGCGCGCCTCTAGTTCGTCGGCCTCTAGTTCCAGAGAGGCGATCAGGACCGAGAGACCAGCGCGAGCCATGCGGAGCGCGAGGTCTACAACCCACGCGGTCTTGCCAGCGCCGGGCGGACCCATGACCGTCGTGAGCTGCCGGGTCTTGATCCCACCCTGCAGGTAGAGATCGAGATCGGGGTATCCTGTCGGGTAGGCGCGAATCGGCGCGCGCTCCTGCTTTGCGATGTCGCCGAGGTAGGCACCGAGCACCACCGGCTTGACCGGCGCGATCGAAACCAGCGCGATCGCCCTCGCGAACTCCTCGGGACTCACCGGCGGATTTGAGGATGGAGGCGCGCTCATCGTGGCGGGGCGCGGGACGTATGGACGGTTGTTTGGGAGCGGGGTTGTCGGCGCGGGCTTCAGGGCGCGGACGCGCGCGATCAAGTCGTCGTGGTGGCTCATCGTAGGGACTCCTCGACGGCTAGAACTAGCTCGTCGTATTGCTCGCGGATCTCGTCGTGCTCTTGCTCCTCGACGGCTAGCCTGTGCTCGGCTCGGTCGGCTCGGTCGATCGCGTCCGAGGCCCGGCGCGCGAACGCTGGGACGCCAGCCTGTGCGACGCGATACGCGAGGCCCTGCAGTGCGCGCTCGATCAGCTCGAGTTGCCTCGCGTCGCGCTGTGCATGCACCCACCCCATCCGCGCCGCGAGGTCGTCGGCGAGGTGCGCCGGGATCTCAGCATCCGGCACGACCCGCGCGCTCGCGAGGTCGGCTAGCAGCGCGGCTGTGGTGCGCGCGACGTCGGCGTCGTACGCGGGGGCCTCGTGGCTGTCGTCGTAAGAAGGAACGTCCCCCCGACCCGCGTTTTGCCCGCCAGGATCATCCGGCGAGTCGGGGGGATTAGACGGTGGTGTGGTGTCGTGAGTAGCAGCCTGGCGGGCCATAGGACTCCTGGCGATAACCCCTGCCGGGGTGGACGGCTTCCGTGTTGTTTGTTGGGCGGGCGTGGGTGGAGGACTCGGCTTCCTTCGTGGTTTCTCTCAAGGAATGCACCGGTTTGCCGACCTGACCCATGTATGGCACACCCTGTGCATGTCGTCGAACGCACCGGCCCGCCCGACCCTCCCGGCCCGCCCGATCCTCGGAGCCGGCATCCCAAAGATCGGTGAGATCGGCTCGGGCGCGGCCGCGAGTCTGCTCGGAGTCGCGCGCTCGACGCTCCACAGGATGGACGCGGAACTCGCGCCGCGCATCGTACTCACCACCGGGTCGAGGATCCGGAAGTTTTACGACCGCGCGACCGTCGAGCGGATCGCCATGGAGCGCGACCTCGTCAATGCTCGCCACGCCAGCGCGGTTGCCCAGTACCACGAGGCGATCGCTGCGATCGTCGCGTCCATCAAGGGCGCGTCGTGAGCGGCGAACCACGCGATCTCGTGGTCGTCCTCGCTCGCGCCCGACGCGAGAAGACCGGACGGACTCGCGTACGGCCACGTCGTCCAACACGCAAGTACGCGGACGAGATCGCGCGCGCGCAAGTGCAGCCACGCTGCACGCACTCGAGCCGCGTTGATGCGGATCCGGTGTCGTGCAGTCAGTGCCTCGGTGTCGTCGCACGCCGCGACGAGCCCGCGGACCTGGAGACGATTCTCGATCGCATCGCGAATTCCTTCAAGTGGGGACGTACCGACGACGCCAGCACCGCGACCGACGACGCGATCGCGCCGCTCCTCGATCTCGTGGTCGTGGGTACGACGTGACCCAGTGCCCGCACGCCAGCACCTGGTTTCCGCAGCACGCGAGCGATTGCTACCTGTGCCGCCGAGCACGCGATCCGCGGATCGCCCGCCTCGTTAACATTCTTTTCGCCGAGGCGGCAAAGAAGGGCCGTCCAGTCCGATGATCGACCACACCAGACAAGCACTCATCACCACTACCGCAGTCATCCACGAGCGACCCGCTCCGGGATGCCAGTGCGAGGAGTGCCAGCCATACGCGGCGCTCGATCGCGAGCGACTGCTAGCGCGCGCGTACCCGGCGCGCATCACCGAGGACCTATGACCCGACCCACACAACTCATCTTCGATGCGCGCGATCGCATCGCCACACCCAACACGCTCGCTCCACCGGCGACCGGATCATGGAGCGCCGACGATCTCGCCATGATCAACCGCGCTCGCGACCGAGGCGATCACAGCACGGCAGACATGCTCATCCAGGCCGGCATCGACCGCGCACGCCGACGTCCGACGACGACGACGACGACGACGCCGCCCGCGCCTCCGCGAAAGCCGACGACGCCGACGACGAAACCGACCGACCGACTCCGACTCCGCGATCGCGAGCGGGCGTCCATGGCTGCGATGCGATCGCGGTTCGCGAACGCACACAAGAATAAGGGGATCGCATGAGCACTGCACTGATCGGCAGGATGTCCGCGGCGATCGAGCGCCTGACCTCGAGGCTCGATGAACTCGAAAATGACTGCGAGTCGATGAGCACGTTTCGATACTTGAGGTGGGAGCGGCGCCGAATGGCAGAGGCATCGCGCCTCGACGAGGTCATCCGCAAGGGCGACCCCGAGACCATTCGAGCCCTCGATGGCGCAGATCGCCGGGCCGTTTTCGAGCGCATGGCCGGCAGCGGGGTTCTATGGGCGATGGCCACGGACGATCCAGGCGAGTGGCTCGAAGATCTCCACCCGACAGCGCGCGATCAGGTCGAGGTCAGGATCAGCGATCTGCCCGGACGCGTCGCCGTGTCAGGGCTCGCGCCGGGGAGCACTACGCAGTCAGAGCGCTACACCGAGCTAACGCAACGTCAGGTCGAAACACTACAGTCGGTCGGGATTCAGGAGGGCGGCGATCGGGCTCC
>JBKJQC010000177.1:0-3018 GCA_046593995.1 Polyangiales bacterium | reverse complement strand
TCAGACGATCCGCGCAGCGCAGATAGCGCTGGGTGATCCGCAGGACTCGGCTCACGTCGCGGAGGGCCGCTGGCCGACCAGGACGCGGAGGTACTCGGCGGACTCTTCGGGCGACAGGAGCTCCCCGCGGTCTGCTTCATCGAGGCCCGCGCGCACGTCTGCTTCGTCGTCCGCGCGCGGTACGAGCACCGGCAGACAGTCTGCAGTCACGCCAGCCTGCGGGGCAGCAGGCTTCGCCGACGGGCGAGAAGGAGTCCCATGCACGAAGTCTGGCACGCCCCGCGAAGACCTGTCCAAGGCGGTCTGCATGTCGTTGGAAGAGGTCATTGCGGTGACGTGCGCGTCGTCGTCGACGCTCGTGGAGCTGGTGGCGAAGCCTTTCGCCGCGACCTTTGGCAACCGGTCTCGGCGCGAAGTCGACGTCGTCGTAGCGCACGACGCAGGCGAGCGCTGGCATCGACGGTGCGACAACGAGGAGCGTTGCGTTCTGTACCGCCGACATCTCTCGCTGCGACTCAGGGCGGCCCGACACGCGTGGGACCGCGTGCAACGTTCGAGTTCCAGTGGTTCATCTGGCGCACCCTCGCAGGTCTTCCTCGATTCCGAGCGGACGACCGCGGCGCTCCGCGCTCGGCACCCTTGCGGCGCGCGCTCGCGCATCGGAAGCAACGAGCGTCATGACTTCGATCTCCCTGAAGCCATTGCGCCGCACAGCGCCGACGTGCGACGACTTCTCCGATCGCACGAGCGTCATCCGCTTCGAGCGCGAGGTGCGCGTGCATCGCGCGCATACGGAGCCGTTCCGCATCGTGATCCAGGAGAATGGTCGCTATGCCGTGTCCGCAGGCGAGGGGGAGTGTTGGCTCGTCGATCTCGTGGATCGCTCCCGCGCCCACGACGCGTGCAGCTGCCCCGACTTCATGAGCAATGAGCTCGGGACCTGCAAGCACCTCGAAGCGGTGTACCGCGCGGTGGTCGCGGATCGGCGCGCGGCCGCCGAGCACGCGCGCCTCCCGCTGCGGGTCATCGCGCCGACGCTCGCCGTCGAACGTCGCGGAGCCGCGCGGCTCACGCTCCTCGGTCGCGTCAGCGATCAACAGCGCACGCGCATGGGTCTGCGGCTGGAGCGAGATGGCTCGGTCTCGCTGGAAGCCTCGCTCGCGACGCCCCCGGCGAACGTCCGTGTCCTCGCTGACGTCGAGTCGCTGGCGACCGCGCTGCGCGCGCGTCGGGATCGCGAACGGCGCACCAAGTCGCTCGCGCGCGCGCTCACGCGCGGGGAGGCCTCCGTGGATGTCCTCCGCGCGCCCTTGTTCGAATATCAACGGGAGGGTGTCGCGCACCTCGTCACCCAAGGGCGTGCGTTGCTCGCGGACGACATGGGTCTCGGGAAGACGGTGCAGGCCATCGCAGCGTGCGAGCTCCTGCGCCGACGCGGCGAGGCGTCGCGCGTACTGATCGTGACGCCCGCGTCGCTCAAGGACCAGTGGGCGCGCGAGATCGCTCGGTACGCCGGTGAGCGCGCGGTCGTGATCGGCGGCGGGAGCGATGCCCGACGGAGCGCCTTCGAGACGGACGCGCCGTACCGCGTCGTCAACTACGAGCTCACGTGGCGCGAGCTCGAACGCATCCAGGCGCTCGACGCCGACATCATCGTGCTCGACGAGGCGCAGCGGGCGAAGAACTTCCGCACCAAGACGGCGTCGACGCTCCGGAAGCTGCCGTCTCGGTTCCTCTTCGTGCTGACCGGTACGCCGATTGAGAACCGCCTCGACGATCTCTACTCGCTCATGCAGCTCGTCGATCCGCAGGTGCTCGGACCGCTCTGGCGCTTCAATCACGAGTTCCACGTCCAGGCTGGGAAGGGGCGCGTCACCGGCACGAAGAACCTCGGCGAGCTGCGCGCGCGACTGTCGTCGGTCGTGCTTCGCCGTCGCAAGGAGAACGTGCTCTCGCAGCTCCCTGCGCTCACCGAGCAAACGCGCTATCTGCCGCTGACAGCCGCTCAGGCGCGCCTCGAGGAAGGGCACCGCGCCGAGGCGGCGATGTACCTGAGCATCGCCGAGAAGCGCGCGCTCCGACCCGAGGAGCACCAACGCTTGATGGGACACCTACTCAAGGCGCGACAAGCCTGCAACGCCGTCGAGCTCTGCGATCCCGGGGCCGGGAAGGGATCGCCGAAGCTCGACGAGCTCGAGCAGCTCGTTGCGGAGGTCGTCGAGCAAGGCACGGCGAAGATCCTGATCTTCAGCGAATGGGTCGAGATGCTCTCGCTCGCCGCCGCGCGGCTCGACGCCCTCGGCGTCGGACACGAGACGCTGCACGGTGGCGTGCCGACGGATCGCCGGCCGGAGCTCCTCCGGCGCTTCCGCGAGGATCCCGAAATCCGCGTGCTGCTCTCGAGCGATGCGGGCGGCGTGGGACTGAACCTGCAGGAAGCGAGCTACGTGGTGCACCTCGATCTGCCATGGAATCCCGGCAAGCTCGATCAGCGCACCTCGCGTGCGCATCGGCTCGGTCAGACCCGCGGTGTATCGGTGACCTATCTCTGCGCGGAGGGGGGCATCGAGCGCGGGATCGAAGGGACCCTCGCGGCAAAACGTGCGCTCCGCGGCGCCGCGCTCGATCCGACGAGCGAGGTCGATGGCGTCGAGGCCGTCGGGTTCAGCGTGTTCCTGAGGGAGTTGCAGGAGGCGATCGAGCGACTCGACGCGCCCGCGCGTTCAGACGCCTTCGAGGACGAAGTGGCCGCTGTGAGCGACGCCCCAGGCGATCCGCCGATCGACCTGGTGGTCGCACATCACGACGAGGCCGCGCTGATCGCGCGCACGAGCGTGAATGAGCGTGAATCGATGGTCGTCGAGAAGCCCGCCGTGAGTGTCTCGCCGCGCGCGGAGAATCGGCTCCGCTTCGCCCGTGTCGTCCTCGACGCTGGGTTCGCTGCTGACGCGGTGGGCGCTGCGTACGACGCGCTCGCCGCCGCACTCGCGCGCGTCGCAGGCGGCGAGAAGCCGTTGG
>JBKJQC010001138.1:0-3308 GCA_046593995.1 Polyangiales bacterium | reverse complement strand
CGGGGCACGGCCAGAACACGCCGCGCTCGGCCCGGATCCGCGCGTAGGTGACGCCGCCGTAGTCGGCGGCGCCGCCGGCGCTCGCGCGTCGCAGCTCCTCGAACACGGCTTCGGGCTGCTCGAAGTCGAAGCCGGACGATCCGAGCGCCTTTCCGATCGCGCACACCGCCTCGACGTCGGTGCGCACACCCGGCGGAGGGCTGAGCGCGCGCTCGCGGACCAGCACGCGGCCCTCCAGGTTGGTGACCGTGCCCTCGGCCTCGGCCCACATCGCGGTCGGCAACACGACGTCCGCGAGCGCTGCGGTCTCCGAGAGGAAGAAGTCGGCGACGACCAGGAAGTCGAGCGCGGCGAGCCGCTCACGGAGCGGCACGGCGTCCGGCGTGCACACTGCGACGTTGGTGCCGATGACGAAGAGCGCGCGCGCACCGCCGGGCTCGCCGAGCGTCGAGAGGAGCTCGATCGCGGACTTGCCCGGCCCGGGGAGGCTCTCCGGCGACACGCCCCACACCTTCGCGACGTGCGCGCGTGCCCCGGGATCCGTGATGTGCCGCGCGCCCGGCAGCTGATCGCTCTTCTGTCCGTGCTCACGACCACCCTGGCCGTTCGCCTGCCCGGTGATGCACCCGAACCCCGCGCCCTCGCGACCGACCGCACCGAGCGCGAGGGCGATGTCGATGAACGCGAGCACGTTCTCGACGCCGTGCGACTGCTGCTCCGCGCCACGCGCGGTGAGGATCATCGGGCGCCGCGCGTGACCGAGGAGCCGCGCCGCCTCGACGATGGCGCGCTCGGGCACGCCCGTGATCCGCTCGACGCGCTCCGGCCAGTAGCCAGCGACGAGCGCGCGCACGTCGTCGAACCCTTCGGTGCGCTCGCGGACGTACTCGTGATCGACGCGACCGTCACGGAGGAGCACGTGGAGGATCCCGTTCGCCAGCGCCGCATCGGTGCCCGGGACGAGCTGCAGGTGGAGCATCGCGCGCAAAGCCGTCGGAGTGCGTCGCGGATCGACGACGATCAGCGCACCCGTCTGCTTGTCGAGCCATTGCCCGAGCGGCGGCATCGTCTCGGCGACGTTCGCTCCGACGAGCACGAGCGCGTCGGAGCGCGCGATGTCCTCGACCGGGAAGGGGAGCCCGCGATCGAGCCCGAACGCACGGGTCGCCGCCGCGGCCGCGGACGACATGCAGAAGCGGCCGTTGTAGTCGATGTTCGCCGTGCGCAGCGCGACGCGCGCGAGCTTGCCGACGAGGTACGCGGTCTCGTTGGTGAGCGAGCCGCTCCCGAACACGGCGACCGCGTCGCGCCCGTGACGCGCCTGCGTGATCTCGAACGCGGCGACGATGCGCGCGACCGCCTCCTCCCACGTGCTCTCGACGAGGCGGCCGCGTCCGTCGCGCACGAGCGGCGCGTGGAGACGCTCACGGTGATCGATCGCGTCGCCGGCGCTCCAGCCCTTGATGCAGAGCGCGCCTCGGTTCACCGGGAACGAGTCGTCGCCCTCGATGCGCACGTGACCACCGGCCGCGCGCTCGACGCGCATCCCGCACTGGAAGGCGCAGTAGGGGCAGTGCGTCGCGGTCACGACGCGACACGTCGCAACCGACGTACCACGCGGGGATTCGTGGATTTCAGGCGTTTCAGCGCCCGCGATGGCGACGTTTCCGTCGTAACGCACCGCAGAATCCGACACTCTCGTCGTTTACCGCCGCGAAATCCCCGAGAAATTCGCACTTCGCGCGGAGAAGACGCGGACGCGCAGAGAGCTCCGGCACGCGCGCGCCGCTCACAAATTCGTCGTTCACCGAACCGACATCACGCCGTCATCGCAACGAAATCCGGCGCGTCGTCGGGCAAGAACGAAGAGAAGAAGAACCACGGAGGCACGGAGGCACGGAGGATCGAGCGGTCTGCCGATCGCAGCGTCGACGCCCTCCTCGCCCTCGCGACCGGGACGCGGTCTCGCCGAACCTGCAGCGCTGCGGGGACGCGACGGCCACGATGCGGCAGCACTCTCACGAACCTCCGCGCCTCCGTGTCTCCGTGTTGAACCGGCTCGGCGACGACGGTGCAGCGACGAGCTGAACAAGACGGTCGCCGCGCGAAGAATCAGGGGCGGTAGCGTTCGCAGTCGATCGCGTACTTGCGGACCTTGTAGCCGAGGATTCGCTCGGTGGTCTGCAACAGGCGCGCGGCCTTGGCGCGGTTGCCGCGCGTCGTCTTCAGCGCGTCGGCGATCAGGCTCCGTTCGAATGTCGCAGTCGCGTCCTCGAGCGAGCAGCTCGGTCCCGTGCCGGACGCTTCCGCGGTCTGCAGCGTCGGCGGGAGGTGATGCGCGTGGATCACGGTGCCGTCACACACCAGCACGGCGCGCTCGATGGCGTTCTCGAGCTCGCGCACGTTGCCGGGCCAGTGGTAGCTGACCAGCATGTCGATCGCCGCCGTGGAGATGCGCTTGATGTCCTTGCCGCTCTCCTTCGCGTACTTCGCGAGGAAGTGATCGGCGATCAGGAGCAGATCGGGCTTGCGATCGCGGAGCGGGGGGACGAAGAGCGAGAAGACATCGAGTCGATAGTAGAGGTCCTCGCGGAAGGTGCCGTCGGCGATCGCCTTCTCGAGATCCTTGTGCGTCGCGGTGATCAGTCGCACGTTCGACTTCAGCGTCTCGGTGCCGCCGAGGCGCTCGAACTCCCGCTCTTGCAGGACGCGGAGGAGCTTCACCTGCGTCGAGAGGCTCAGCTCACCGACCTCGTCGAGGAAGAGCGTGCCTCCGTCGGCGAGCTCGAAGCGCCCCTTCTTGCGCGCGTGCGCGCCCGTGAACGCGCCCTTCTCGTGCCCGAAGAGCTCGGACTCGATCAAGGTCTCGGGGAGCGCCGCGCAGCTCACGCGGATGAACGGTCGCTGCGCGCGCGGCGAGTTGTAGTGGATGGCGTGCGCGATCAGCTCCTTGCCGGTGCCCGACTCGCCGCGCACCAACACCGTCGTCGCGGACGGTGCGACCTGCGCGATCTGATCGAAGACCTGTCGCATCGGGCCGCTGTTGCCGACGATGTTCGCGTACTCGTACTTCTCCTTCAGCTCCGAGCGGAGCGAGCGGTTCTCGTCGAGGAGGCGACGTCGCTCGGTCTCGACGAGGTGCTGGACCTTCACCGCCTGGCCGATCATCGACGCCACCACGTGGAAGAAGCTGACGGTGCGCTCGAAGACGGGCTCTGGCTGGAGCGGGAGATCGATCGCGAGCGCGCCGACGGTCTTGCGATCGACCTCGACGGGCACGCAGACGAAGGTCACGTCGCCGTCGCGCA
>JBKJQC010001113.1:0-3390 GCA_046593995.1 Polyangiales bacterium | reverse complement strand
GTCGCCGTGCACGCCGCCGCCGCCCCGCGCAGCCGCCGAATAGCCTGCTAGTCTGCGACGTATGAGGGATCCGTTGCGCCTCGCCGGGGCACTCGTCGTGGCGCTGTCGCTCTCGTGCGCCGCCGGCTCCGAGGAAGGCGCGCTTCCGCCCAGCCCCTCGAGCGACGGCGCGATCGCCGATGCGTCGGCGGCCGAGACCTCCGGCGGCGACGCGTCGACGGATTCGCCCGGCATCATCCCCGCGGACACCTCCGTCGCGGAGACGGTGTCTCCGATGACGGACGGCGAGGTCGGCGACGGCGGCGTCCCCCTCTGCGCGACGTCCGAGACCTGCGGCAACGGGCTCGACGACGACTGCAACGGCAAGGTCGACGACGGCTGCCCCTGCCAGCCCGGCAGGGTCGGTCCCTGCTTCCGCGGTCCGCCCTCCGCGCGCGGCGTCGGGCTCTGCGCGGACGGGACGATGACCTGCTTCGGGAGCGGCGAGTTCGGCAGCTGGGGCGAGTGCACCGGCGACGTGGTCCCGGTCGCCGAGGCGTGCGATCCCGGCGGCGTCGACGAGAACTGCAACGGCTCGAAGAACGAAGGGTGCGAGTGCTCCGTCGGCGCACCGGCGGTGCCCTGCGGCATCGACGTCGGCGCGTGCAAGAAGGGCACGCAGTCGTGCGTCGACGGGAAGCTCGGACCGTGCGTCGGCGGCATCGAGCCGACGGCCGAGACGTGCAATGGCGTGGACGACGACTGCGACGGTCCCGTCGACGAGGACCTCGTGCGCCTCTGCGGCAAGGACGTGGGAGCGTGCAAGCAGGGCACGGAGACCTGCGCGGCCGGAACGTGGGGCGGGTGCGTCGGCGTGATCGATCCCGCCGTCGAGACCTGCAACAAGGTCGACGACGACTGCGACGGGATGGTCGACGAGGGCGTCACGGAGCCGTGCGGCTCGAACGTCGGCGCGTGCAAGCAGGGCGTCCGCAAGTGCACGGCCGGCTCGTTCGGGCTCTGCGAGGGCGCGACGCTCGCGACCGCGGAGGAGTGCAACAACGTCGACGACGACTGCGACGGCCTCGTCGATGAAGGGCTGAAGCGCGCGTGCGGCTCGAGCGTCGGCATCTGCAGGACCGGCACGGAGACCTGCGCGGCAGGCAACTGGGGCACGTGCGTCGGTGGCGCCTCGGCGGGGATCGAGACCTGCGATGGGACGCTCGACGAGAACTGCAACGGCACCGTCGACGAAGGGTGTGGCTGCGTCGCAGGCACTGTCCGGAAGTGCGGATCAACCGTCGGCCAGTGCCGGCAGGGCGACCAGACCTGCAAGACCGACGGCACGTGGGGCGACTGCGTCGGCGAGACCAAGCCGATCGCCGAGCTGTGCAACGGCCTGAACGACGACTGCGACGCCGAGACCGACGAAGGGTGTGACTGCATCACCGGCACGATGCGCGCGTGCGGATCGCTCGTCGGCGCGTGCAAGCAGGGGAAGGAGACGTGCGACGCGTTCGGAAAGTGGGGACCGTGCCTCGGCGGCGTGCAGCCGAGCAGCGAGACCTGCAACGCCATCGACGACGACTGCGACGGGCCGGTCGACGAAGGGGACGTCTGCCCGAAGTTCCCGCCGACGGTGATCTGCCCCGGCTCGATGTCCGGCAACGTCGGCGCCGCGCTCGCGCTCTCCGGCGGCGGCAGCGATCCCGACGGGGGCGCCGTCACGTTCACGTGGAGCGTCGCGACGCGTCCCGTCGGCTCGACCGCGAACCCGACCCCCGCGAACAGCGCGAGCACGTCGTTCACCCCGGACACGGCCGGGACGTACGTGCTGAAGCTGTGCGTGAAGGACGACGAAGCCGTCGAGTCGTGTTGCACGGCCACGATCACCGCTTCGTCCCCGTGCACCGCGCCGACCAACCCGGGCGCGACGACCTGCGGGACGAGCTGGGATCGCAGACCGATCGTCGAGTTCACGCCGATCCCGACCGGCATCACCTACACGGTCTTCGAGCAGGGCAACGCGACGCCCCTCGCCACGCTGACCGACGTCGGGCGGAACTACTATCGCCCCGCGACGGCCATCGGCGCAGGCTCCGCCCCGCCCGGCACCGCCGTCACCATGTACGTCCGCGCGTGCCGCACGAGCGATCCGACGTGCTGCACCACGTCGAGCCTCGTCACGGCGAGCCTGGTCGAGAGCTGCACGACGCCAGTCGCGCCGACGACGAGCAACGTGATGTTCAGCGAGTACCTGATCGACGGCGACGGCGGTGCATGCCCCGGCGACGACTGCGAGGCCGGCGAGGCGATCGAGATCACCAACCTCTCGCCGTGCCCGATCAAGCTCGACGGGTATCACTTCAGCTACGCCAACTCGACCGGCGGCGCCGTGCGCTCGATGAACTTCGGGGCGACCGACATCATCCCGCCGCGCGGCGTGTACGTGGCGATCCGCAACATCACCAAGTCGAAGTGCACGTTCCCCTTCATCCTGACGACCGATGACCCTGCCCTGTTCGGGCAGAAGACTTCGACCCTCGCGATGCAAGGGGCCAGCCTCGCGAGCGGGTGGTTCAACAACACCGGCGGCGGATCGAGCCAGCTCCGCATCGCGAGCGGCGCGTACACGAGCTTGACGGATGGGAGCACGATCGCGCTGATCGCGCCGTACAAGACTCCGGCAGACAACTGCATCAGCACCGGGTTCAACGCCATCAATGCCTGCGGCGACGTCGCCTCCGGAACCATCCCCTCGGCCAACCTGAACCCGAACCAGCTCGGCCGACTGTGGCATCCCTGCGACAGCGTCGTGAACCCGATGCCTTCTTCCTGCAAGTGACGGTACGCTCGCGCGCGTGCGCATCTCCCACTCGTGGCTCGTCGCTGTCGTCGTCTTCCCCCTGATCGCCGCCGCCTGCGGAGGGACCACGCCGCCGACGACGCCGCCCCCTACCCCGTCCGCGGAGCCTGCGCCCATTCACGAGTCGGGCGATGACAACAAGGGCTCGATCTACGGTGGCAGCATCGCGCCGGTCGAGGTGAAGAAGGCGATGCAAGAGCAGAAGGCTGTGTTCCGCGCCTGCTATCACGCGCTCCTCGAGAAGAACAAAAAGGCGAGCGGCAAGGTCGTCCTCCGCTTCACCGTCGCAGAAGACGGAACCGTCGAGGAGGCCGTCATCATGAACGCCACGACGCTGCCGACGGAGACCGCGCAGTGCATCGCGGACATCGTGCTGAAGATGCAGTTCGCGAAGCCCGTCGGCGGCAAGGCGCGCATCACCTATCCGTGGGAGTTCACCGCGGAGTAGCGCGTACGCGTGCAACGAGCTCCGCCTCGAACGTCGCGCGCGCACGGGCGTCGTCGTCGAAGAGCGAGACGACCCGCCAGCCGTCCGGCTCGAGCGC
>JBKJQC010000846.1:0-17868 GCA_046593995.1 Polyangiales bacterium | reverse complement strand
GAGCGATGTCGCACGCTGGTCGCGGGTGTTCGTGCGGCGACGCTGTGCACGATCGCGCGCGAGCCGGCGGGGTATCCCTACGGATCGCTGGTGACGGTCGCGATCGATGCGAGCGGGCGGCCGCTCTTCCTCCTCTCGGAGCTGGCCGAGCACACCGGCAATCTTCACGCGCACGCCGAGGCGTCGGTGCTGCTCACCGAGCCGCTCGACAAGCACGACCAGCCGCTCGCGCTCGGACGAGTGACGATTCTCGGGCCGTGCGCGCGCGTCGATGCGAGCGAGACTGCGGCGGTGCGCGCGGCCTTTCTCGCGCGGCAGCCGAGCGCCTCGTACTACGTCGATTTCGACGATTTCGCATTCTACCGACTCGAGCCCTCGGCCCTTCGCTACGTCGGCGGATTCGGGCGGATGTCGTGGGTCACGGCAGAGGACTATCGCGCGGCCGAACCGGATCCGCTCACCGAGATCGCGGCCGGCATCCTCTCGCACATGAACGAAGACCACGCGAGCGCGAACCTCGCCTACGCGCAGGGCCTCGCGTCGATCGCGGATGCGACGAGCGCCACCATGACCGCGGTCGACCGCTACGGATTCGAGCTCGCCGTCACCACCCCCGAGGGGCCACGCGCAACGCGGCTCGCGTTCGACGAGCCCGTCTCCACGAGCGACGAGGTGCGGCGCGCGATGGTGGCGATGGTGGGAAAGGCGCGCGCCGCATCCGCGAAGTGAATCGAGGAGAGGGACGTCGTACGCTGAGCGGATGCGCTCCCTCCTCCCCGTCGCCCTCGCTACGCTCCTCGCGGCCTGCGGCGATGCCGCCACGACCAGCACGGAAGATGACGCGGCGCCTGACGTGAGCGCGGTCGAGGATGCCCTCGACTCGGCGTCGAACGACGGCACCGTGCCCGACACGACGGCCGAGGACTCCGCCGACCTCGAGGCGACGCCCGACACCGGCGCGCCCGGCGATGGCAATGCCGGCCCGGATACGAGGGATACGAGGGATGCGAAGGCTGCCGAGACCGCGACGCCTGCGTGCACCGCTGCGGGCACGGTCTGCAACACGTCCGGCCCCTGCTGTCCGGGCAACAAATGCATCGGGGGCGTCTGCCGGGGGTGCGTGCAGAAAGGCGGATTCTGCACGTGGGCCGGAGCCGACCGGTGTTGCAGCGGCAGCTGCGACGGCGACTCGTGCAACGGCTATCCGGTCGGACACGCGTGCAGCAGCAACGCGCAGTGCGAACTCGGCAACTGCGCGGGCGGCGTCTGCGCGTGCGCGATCGGCGACCTCCCGTGCGGTCCTGCGGGCGCGTGCGTGGACATCGATTACAACGACGCGCACTGCGGCGCGTGTGGCAAGGCGTGCGGTCCGAACCAGCGCTGCCTCATGCGCAAGTGCGAGTGCACGCAGACCTATCTGACGAACTGCGGCGACGACTGCTACGACACTCGGGTCGACGAGCCTCACTGCGGTGGGTGCAACAAGCCGTGCCGCGGAGACCAACTCTGCGGGAGCTCGACGTGCCAGTGCGCGACCGGTTCGGAGTGCAACGGCGCGTGCGTGTTGGTCGGGAGCGATCCCAACCACTGCACGGCCTGCGGGGTCGCGTGCCCGAGCGACCATCCACGCTGCAGCGGCGGCGCCTGCCTCTGCGCCACCGGGCTCACCCAGTGCCCGACGGGGTGCAAGGACCTGAAGACCGATCGCACCAACTGCAACACCTGTGGCTTCACCTGCGCCGGCATGAAGCAGTGCGTGAACGGGTCATGCCAGTGACTTCGGTTGGCGCGTTTCTCGGACGTCGCCGATCCAGTACCTTCGACGCCGCATGACCTCCGCCGGCCCCTCCGAGAACGGCGGTCGCGCCGATCCGTTGATCGGCGCGCTGCTCGGCGGCAAGTACCGGGTCATCTCCGAGCTCGCTCGCGGAGGAATGGGGAAGATCTATCGAGCCGAGCAGGTCCCGCTCGGACGGGCCGTCGCGCTGAAGGTGCTTCGCTCGCGGTACACGGATGAAGACCCCGAGAGCAACGAGACCTTTCGGAAGCGCTTCCTGCTCGAAGCCAGCATCCTCGCGAAGGTCCAGCACGCGAACATCGTGACGCTCTACGACTACGGTCTCATCGAAGGGACCGAGTCCGACTACTTCATGGCGCTGGAGCTCCTCCGCGGCGAGACGCTCCAGCATCGCCTGCGCGAGAAGGGCGTCTTCTCGTCTCTCGAGACGATTCACCTCAGCATCCAGATCGCGCGCGGACTCCGCGAAGCGCACAAGCTCGGGGTCGTCCACCGCGACCTCAAGCCTGCCAACATCATGCTCGATCGCGACGACGACGGCGGCGAGGTCGTCAAGATCCTCGACTTCGGAATCGGCAAGCTCGTGCGATCGGAGTCTGAAGAGCTCACCGAGGAAGGGATGTTCCTCGGCTCGCCGAAGTACATGTCGCCGGAGCAGGTGCACGAGGACCGACCCGTCGGCCCCGGCGCGGACCTCTATGCGCTCGGCATCATCATGTTCGAGTGCCTCGTCGGATCGGTGCCGTTCACCGGCGGCTCGACGACGATGTCGCTCTTGAAGGCGCACTGCGAGCAGCCCGTACCGTCGATGGCGAGCCGCAATCCCGACGTCACCGTGCCCGGACCGCTCGAGGCGCTCGTCCGACGGATGCTCGAGAAAGAGGCCGAGAACAGGCCGGCGTCGGCGAGCGATGTGATCCGCGCGCTGAAGGACATCGAGCTCGATCTCTCGGGCGAGACCCGCAGCCTCAGTCGTCCGAAGCCTCCGGCGAGCGATCTCGAGGATCTGGATCTCGGCACCGAGGGCCGCGGTTCGCTCGCTCGATCCGGCGTCGGATCGCCTACGAACACCTCCGCACGCGAGAGACCCTATTGGCTGATCGGCACGCTCGTCCTCACCCTCGTCGGCGTCGTGCTCATCAGCGCGCGGTTCGGCCGAAGGAACGACGCTGAGTCGACGGCGGTCCCCCCCGCCTCGCCCGCACCCCTTGCCGAGGCTCGCACCTTCGAGCTCGCCATCACCTCGCAGCCCGAGGGCGCCGAGGTGCTGGAGGGCGACGTCGTGCGCGGCAAGACCCCGCTGCAGCTCGTGATCGATCGGGACTCCGTCCGCAAAGAACCGCGGAGATTCACGCTGCGAATGACCGGGTACGCCCCCCACTCGTTCTCGCAACAAGACTCGACGGCCGACGCGTGGGTGAACGTGCCGCTCCTGGCGGCAGCGCCGGCTCTCTCGGCATCGGTGTCCGCGAGCGCGTCCGCGAACGCTTTCCCAAACGCTTCCCCGAACCAGGGCGCTGCCGAGACGAAGCCGACGTCCATCCCGCCGCGGCCTCCGGCGCCTTCAGCTGCGTCGACACCGACGGCGCCCAATCCCGATCTGCAGATCAAGCTGAAGAGATGAGGCTCGGGACATGAGGCGGGGGCGCGGTCTCTCGACCGCGGGGATCGTCCTCGCGACCTCGGTCGGATTGCTGTCGACGTCCGTCGCTCGCGCGGACGATGTGGCAGACGAAGCCGATCTGCACTTCACCTTGGGAAACGCTCGCTTCCAGGCGGGTGATTTCACGGGCGCGCTCGAGCACTACCTCGCGTCGAACCGTCTCGTCCCGAACCGGAACGTCGTGTTCAACATCGCTTTGTCGTACGAGCAGCTGAAGGACTACCCGAAGGCATATCGCTATTACCTCCAGGCGCTCGAGGGGGAGACCGATGCGCCGACCCGAGCGCGCATCCAGAAGGCGCTCGTGCGCTTGGCGCCGAACGTCGCCGTGATGACCGTCCAGACGGACCCTCCCGGAGCGAAGGTGTACCTGGATCGGAAAGACCTCGGCGAGCGCGGCAACAGCCCTCTGCGGATCGGGCTCTCGGCCGGCAAGTACAAGGTGATCGCCGAGCTCGCAGGGTACGACGACGCGATCACCGAGGAGCTCGACGCGCAGAACGGCGTCGAGACTTCGGTCGTGCTGAAGCTGAACAAGATCGTCGGCACCGTGCGCGTGCTCGGCAGCGCCACGGGCGCGCGCGTCTACGTCGACAGCGAAGAGTCCGCACCGGTCGGCGTCGTGCCCCTCGACGTGCAGCTCACGCCCGGCAAGCACACGCTCTTCCTACGCAAGGACGGGTTCCAGCCGACGCAGATCGTGGTCGACGTCCCGGCGCGCAAGCTCGTCGAAGTGAAGCCGCAGCTCGACGTCCGCTCGGGCACGCTGCTCGTGAACGCTGACGAGAGCGGCGCGCAGGTGACGATCGATGGGAAACCGCACGGTCCGACCCCGGCCCTGCTGACGTTGCCCACGGGCGTGCACACGGTCCGCGTGTCGCGGATCGGATTCCACACGTTCATCGAGACGGTCACCGTCGACGCGAACGAGCAGAAGCGGGTCGACGCACAGTTGGTGCCGCGCGAGCAGGTCGAGGCCGCATCGCGGCTGAGTGAGGCCGTCGAGGACGCGCCGGCGTCGGTGTCGATCGTGCCGCTGCAGGAGCTACGGGCATTGGGCCTGCCGACCGTCTGGGAGGCGGTGCGCGGCGTTCGCGGGATCTACCTCAACGACGATCGCGGCTATCCGACCATCGGCTTCCGCGGGTTCGGGCGCCCTGGCGACTACGGCAACCGCGTGCTCGTCCTGGTCGATGGCCAGCCGATGAGCGACAACTGGATCTGGTCGTCGTACGTGGGGAACGACTTCCGCACCGATCTCGAGGACGTCGAGCGCATCGAGGTCGTGCGCGGTCCGGGCTCGGTGCTCTACGGCACGGGCGCGTTCTCCGGAGTGGTGAACGTCGTCACGCGGAGGAACGCCCCGCCGGGTGCCGAGTTCGGCGTGGGCGTCTCGGGCGATGGCTTCAGTCGGACGCGCGCGCGTGCGAACTTCGCGTTCGGGGAGAACGCGGGGGCGTGGACGTCGTTCGCGGCCGGGCACAGCCAGGGACGCGACTTCTTCTTTCCCGAGCTCGCGACTTCGACGCCGAGAGCGGTCGGCGGGCATGCGCGCGGGGTCGATGGCTTCGACGTCATGACGTGGACCGGGAGGGTCTGGTGGAAGAGCCTGACGCTCCAGTGGTCGTACAACGCCCAGACCAAGCACCTCCCGACCGGGCAGTTCGGCACGCTGCTCGGCGATGGTCGCACGCGGCAGACGGACACGCGGGCGATGGTGGAGGCCCGATTCGAGCCGAAGCTGGGCGATCGAGTCGAGTCGTTGACCCGCGCCCACGCGAACTACTACGCGTTCCGCGCGAACTTCGCGACGCCGCCGGACGCGGGCGGGCTGCTGCACCAGATCTACGACGGTGTCTGGACGGGCGTCGAACAGCGGATCGCGTTCCTCCCGGCGAGCGCCCTGCGGTTGACGCTCGGCGGCGAGCTGCAACTGCATACGAAGGCGCGGCAGCTCAATACCAACGAGGTCGACCCGCGACCGACGCTCGATACCGACAACCACTTCACCATCGCAGCCGGCTATGCGGTCGCCGACGTGCAAGCGACGCCGCGGCTGAAGATCTCCACCGCAGGACGCCTCGACGCGTACAACTACGGCGACTTCCACTTCGCCTCGCTGAGCCCGCGCCTCGCCATCATCGGAAAGCCCTATGAGCGAGGAAACACCAAATTCCTCGCCGGCAAGGGCTTCCGCGCGCCGAGCATCTACGAGCTGTTCTTCAACGGTACGGGGCAGCAGACGAACAAGGATCTGCGGCCGGAGAACTTGTATTCGGTGGAGCTCGAGCACTCGCACCGCTTCTCGCCCACCGTCGTCGGCACGGCGTCCACGTACGCATACTACTATCAAAATCTCATCCGGCAGGTCGGCACCGGAGACGGCAAGTTCCAATACGTGAACACCGATACGCCGGTCGGCGCCGTCGGCGTCGAGGGGGAGCTTCGTCGCGAGTGGAAGGAGGGCTGGATGTACGCGTTCTCGTATGCGCTCCAGCGCTCGCAGTACCTGGCTTCGGGCTCCTTCTCCGACGTCATCGGGTTCAGGCGCAACCCGAGGATGCGCGAGGTCTCGAACTCGCCGACCCACGTGGGCTCGTTCCGCGGCGCGATCCCCATCCTCTCGCGCGCGCTGACGGCGATGGCCCGCGTGTCGGTCGTGAGCGCGCGCTTCGACCGGAACGACACGAATGGCGAAGGCGCACCGGCGCAGACGAAGGCGGCTCCCGCCGTGATCGTCGATCTCGTCTTCTCGGGCATCGAGCCGCGATGGGGCATCCGCTATGCGGTCGGCGTCTACAACCTGATCGGATGGCGCGAATACAACCCGGTCAGTCCCGAGTTCCGACAGCTGATGGTGCAGCAGGCCGGTCGCACCTTCCTCGCCACCGCCAACATCACGTTCTGACGAGGAGATCTCCGTGCGACCGCTCGAGCTTTCTGCGCTCCTCGCCCTGACGGCCATGTCGTCCATGGCGTGCGCGGATCCGCCGCAACACATCTATTCGGCGAGGCGCTACAGCGCCGACACGAAATGCCTCGGGCCGTACGAGAGCCTCGATCTCGTCATCAGCGATCGCGGGGGCGAGGCGAAGTGCGCGCCGATCTGCCTCACGCTCGGCGACGACGTCTACGTCTCGATCGTGTGCGGACCGTACCCCGAAGCGTTCGACGTGAGCGGCAAGAGCCCCGTCTGCAGAGAGGCTCTCGCTGCGCCGCGTTGCGACGACGTCACGGGCCCGTGACGAAGAGGTCGAGCTCGAAGGTCTGCGCGCCGGTCAGCGAGTGTCGTCACGGCTCTCGCGCTACGATGGGCGGACCGTGTCGAACGTCGTCAACCTGAACAAGTTCCGCAAGCGCAAGGCGAAGGCCGAAGCGCAGAAGCGCGCCGAGACGAACGTGCGCTTGCACGGACGCACCAACGCGCAGCGATCGCTCGAGACCAAGGAGAGAGAGCTCCTCGAGCGACGCGTCGACGGCGCACGGCTTTCGGACCCGACGCCCACGCTGGACGAGGGCGACGGGTAGGTCCGGAGCCGGCCTGCGTACTCGCGAAGCGATGAAGGCCCCGATTACGGACGGGGCGTCCACGTCACCGGCAGCCAGTTGCCGAGGTTCACCGGCGTGCCCACGCGGAGCTCAGCGGGCGCGTTCGTGAGATCCTGGAAGCGGAGCCGAAAGGCGCCGTCCGCGTCGGTCCACGGTCGGCTGCCCGCCTGCCCGAAGTCCGGCGCAGAGCGCGTGTGGACCGAATAGATCCAGCGCTCGGGGATCGTCTCGCCGGGGATCACGATGACGTCGCCGTTGTCCTGCAGACGCACGTGCCAGAGCGACAGGCCGATCTCCGTCGAGGAGAGCGCGCCGCTGTCGTAGTGCATCGCCGGTCCCTGGTAGCGGTTTCTGTGGTCGAGGAGGAAGAACTCGCGCGTGCCGCGCTCGGGATCGAAGAGGAGGACCGGATCTTCGTTCGAACGCTCGGCGCTCGTCGCGAGCTGCGGGACCTGGAGCATCGCCGAGCCGTAGACGCGCATGTTGCGCACGCGCGGCTTGACCCAACCAAGCCGCATCTTGGTGAACGGATCGAGATGCAGGAGTCGACCGTTGGGCGAGCCCGCCATCAGCGAGTGCGCGGTGTTGGTGGGGAACGCGCGCAGCGAGCGACCGTCCTTCCCCTCCGCGGTCTTGCACGCAGGGCGCCCTGCCCACACCACGGGATCGATCACGGCCTGCTTCTCCGCGACGCACTCGTTGTCGACCCCCCAGCCATAGAGATCGGGATCGGGCTCGAGGACGTGGGTCAGCTCGTGCGCCCACAGGTTCACGTCCGCTTGGTGGCCTGAGCTCGCGGCGGAGCCCGGGAAGCAGAAGCGTCGCCCGGACGTGTCGTTCAGGCAGTGATCGCCGATCCAGCGCGTGGCGCCGCCGTCACTGCTGTCGTTCGCCACGACCATGAGCGTCAGCTCGGAAGGGGTGATGCGCCGGTCGCCGTCGGTATCGAACGCGGCGAAGTCGAAGCCGGTCGCCGCCACGCGGTCGAGGGCGACCTTGCGCAGGTTCGCCTGATACACCGCGTCCTCGGTGCCGAACGTGCTGAAGTTCGCGTCGAACGGGCCGAACACGCCCGCGTCTCTGAAGGTGAACGCCCCGTTCGACATCTCGCTGAAGTACGCGGCGACGGAAGGTGCCGGTGCCGTGCCGCTGAACCCCGCGCTCCCGAACGCGTGCGCGCGGATGTCGGCGATGGTCCGCGTGTAGGCCGGCTTCGTCTTGTCGTTCAGGGCCACCACGAGGAGCGGCCGGGCGCCGCGCGCGACGTACTTCTCGTAGCCGAAGTCACGCGGATCGGCCGCGTCGTAGGGCATGCAGGAAGGTGACGGATCCTCGAGGCAGCAGGTGCCGTACGACGGTCCACAGCAGGTCGCGGCCGCGCCCGTGTTCGTGGGGTAGAGGTCCCAGCGGTTGTGGAGGATGCGACCATCCTTCGCCATGATGACCATGTCCATGCGGTTGCCATCCGCCATGACGGCCATCGCACCGCGGGTGCACGCGGCTTGACGTTGCCACCGCGTCGACCAGCCCTTCGCGCCGTGCGTGAGGCTCCAGATCGCGTCGTCGAGGCCGCGTCCGAAGACGCGCAGCGTGCCGGCGTGGCTCACGATGGTCGGTGCGTCGTTGAGGAGGCCTGCACCGGGGAGGAGGGTCCAGCCGGCCGAGCGCGCACCGTCGACGAAGCGAAGCTCGTGTACGGTGCCGCCCGAGCTGTTGCCGGCGACGACGACGACGTTCTCGCGGCCGGAGCCGTCGACGTACGAGGCCGCCGATCCCCAACCGGAGAACGTGACGCCCAGCGCGGTCCACGTACCGAGCGGAGAGCCACGCACTCCGCTTCCGAAGTACGGGCGATGGAACATCGTTCCTTCCCCACCCGCGACGAACACGTCGACGCCCGAACGCGTCGCGACGACCGCGGGCTTGCCGTGGAACCAGGTGCCACCGCCGACGACCTCGTAGTCGCAGGCGCGCCAGGCATCGCGCGGACAGCTCCAATGCAGGAGCGATCCGACATCACCCTTGCCACCGCGCGCGAAGATCTCGAGCCTTCCGGCGAACGCGACTGCGACCGGCGACGACGAGAGCGGGAGGGTAGAGGGGAGCTCTTGATACGGGCCGAAGGCGTTGGCGGACGCGTCCCACTCCCAGCGATAGAGCCGATCGTTCAGCCCGCGGACGAACAGTGACTTCCGGCCGGCGGCGGCCGACGCGATCGTCGCGTCACCGATGGCGCGTCCGGGCACTACGGTCCATCCCGTGTTCCACCCGCGCGAGATCGAGAGATCTTCTTCCGTGGATACGCTGTCGCCGTCGTCTGTCGGGGTGACGGAGCATCCTGCGAAGACGAGGAGGGAGAGGAGGGCGCTGCTGGAGAGATGACGAGGTCGGAGCATGTCGGCCCCGTCAGCAACCGCCGTGCCTGCGGAAAACGCGAAAAAAAGGCCGTGATTCGAGGTCTCGCGGCCGGTTCTAACCGCGAGGTCTAACACCCGAGGGTTAGGGCGACTTGCGAGCCGTCATTGCGGTGCTTCAGATCCCAGCGCTCCTCCTGGATCAACGTCCCGCGCTCGCGCCATTGCGCGCGACGCCATGGATCGAGCAGTCTCGCGCCACCAGCGAGGGCGAGATGCTGTGCTCCGGATCCTCGGCGCCTTCCCGAGGTACGAGCGCTTCACCGGGACGAGCGCGACGTTCGTCGTGAGCTAGCGAGCTTCCGCGGGGCCGTTGCGTCGACCTCGTGCGCTGTCCGCGGGATGGGACGAGGGGTATCCTCTCCGAGATGCGCGCCGGACTCGCTGACTTCATCGGCAAGAATCACGAAGCCATCGTCAGCGAATGGGAAACCTTTGCTCGGACACTCCTGCCGGCCGCCGGCGGGATGAGCAAGGCCGGGCTGCGGGACCACGCCGACGATATCCTGACGGCGATCGTGGCCGACATGACGGTCCCGCAGAGCGCCGCGCAGAAGTCGGCCAAGTCGAAGGGAAAGGCGCGGCGCAACAAGGCTGCGGGTGCACTGGGCGCACTCGGCAAGCTCCACGCGGTCCTGCGCATCGAGAGCGGCTTCACGCTCCAACAGGTCGTCGCCGAATACAGGTCCCTACGGGCGAGTGTCCTGCAGCTCTGGGGGAAGGGCTCGGATCCGCGAGGAATCGGCCGGTTCAACGAGACCATCGACGAAGCGCTCGCCGAGGCCGTGGACCGGTACACCGAGAAGACGAGCCACTACCGGGACCAGGTCGTAGGCATCGTGAGTCACGATCTCCGCAACCCGCTGGGCGGCATTCTCCTCGGGGCCGCGTTGCTGACGCGCGGCACCGGGCTCGACGACAAGGACGCGAGGGTGGCATCGAACATCCACAACAGCGCCAAACGAATGGTTCGTATCGTGGACGATCTCGTGGATCTCACCCGGACCCGTCTCGGGTCCCAGCTCTCCATCGTGCGAGGCCCGACCGATGTCGGTCCCATCTGCGAGATGGTCATCGCCGAGCTCGCGGGGAGCCATCCCCATGCCGTGTTCGAGTACACGCACAGAGGAAACCTCTGCGGACACTTGGACAAGGATCGCCTCGCGCAAGTGCTCTCGAACATTCTCGGAAATGCGTTGCAGCACGGTGACGAGAAGCAGCCGATCGGCATCGAGGCGCGGGGTCGCAAGAAGGAGATCGTGATCGCGATCCACAATGCAGGCCCCCCGATTCCGACGCGGGGGCAGCGCGATATCTTCGAACCGATGGTCCGTCTGCAAGTGCCAGGGAAGGCTTCGACCGGCCTCGGACTCGGCCTCTACATCGCGAGGGAGGTCGTGACGGCGCACGGTGGAAACATCGACGTGACCTCCACCGCGAAGGAAGGCACGACATTCACGGTGCGCCTCCCCCGCGACGAAGCTGCGCCGTTCGAGGCGAAGCGCGCCAAGGCGTGAGCCCCCTCTCCTGCGAGCGTCACGCGGGCGTGAGCGTGAACGACGTGACCGATGATCGAGCGTTCGACGCGGTGTCGGCGACGAGCGCGCTGAACGGCGTGCGGGTGACGCCGCGCGCCGTGTGAGCGGTCGCGGGGGGTGGCCCGATCTGCCGAGACGTCGAGGCAAACGTTCGCGATGTTCGCGATGTTCGCGTTTTTGCGAACGTGTGACCGGGAGTTCACGGCCTGAGCGGGTTGGGGCGAACGTTGCGAACGTTTGCTCCGTCGAGATCGGGTGGGAGAGATCGGGTGGGAGAGATCGGGTGGGGGAGGTGCTGCCCCGAGCGCCGCCACGACGAGGTGTCGGGGAGGCGAGCGATCAGCTCGGACCCTTCTCGCGACAGAAGCCGCCGATGCACACGTTCTTCGTGTCGCAGCAGTCGGCAGGGATGGTGCACTTGTCACCGATCGCCGAGCACATGCTCATCGGCGGTTTGTTCGAGCAAACGAGCTTGCCCGTAGCGTCCGGCTTGCAATAGCCGTCGCAGCACTCGTCGCCCGAGGCACAGTCGCTCCCCTGGCTCTTGCACGGATCGAGCACCCAGTATCCACGCGAGTTGCCGGCGAGCAGCTCTTGCGCGGGGAGGTAGAACGCGGGGTGGCTCGCGTCGGTCCCGGGCTTGGCGGAGAGATCGATCGCCGCGACCCACAGCTTCTTGGTCGTGACGTTCGAGACGAGATCGACGCCGCGGGGATCGCTGCAGTAGGGCGGGATCACCGCTTCGTTGCCGTACATGCGGCGGCTCGTGAAGACGACCCAGGCATAGCCGCCGGCGGGCGCGGGGTTGACCGTGGGCTCGTAGTTCAGGTTCGCGTCGTCGGCGTGATCGGCGTCGAGCCCGCCGACCGAGGTCCCGTCGGCCGAGCACGTGAGCGCGAACGGCGTGGAGAGCTTCGGGAGGTAGCCCTTGCCGTTGAGCTGATCGAGCGGCGTGACGCTCGACGTGTCGGTCACGTTGGTCCACGCGAGATACGCCTTCGCGCCCTTACGGGTCCACATGGCGCCGCTGTCGTTGCCGTCGCTGCCAGCGGCGATCTGCTCCTGGTAGACGAGCGAGGTGCTGTCGGGGAGGAACGCCGGCCATCCCGGTCGCGTCGCGGCAGGCTTCCCCGTGTCGTCGGCGACGAGCACGGCGGCGCCGAACACCTTGGTCGCGAGGTCGAACGACGCGACGAACAGCTTCTGCGTCGGGTTCGCGATCGTCCCGCTCGCCATCGGGTTGAACGCGACGAGCTTGCCGGTCGGTGCGAAGGCAGGCGTTCCGAGGTTGGTCGCCGTCAGCCCAGTGGTCGGGACGTTGGCCGCGGCGCCGGGTAGGTTCAGGAGGTTCCCCGCGGCGGTGAGCGCGACGGTGCCGTCGGGGAAGACGGCGGGGAACTCGTTGTAGATGCCGTGCCCGGTCTCGGTCGCACCGGTCGGCGTGAGATCGTAGGTGTAGCTGACGGGGCCGGTCTGGCGCGCGGTCACGAGGCGTGAGCCGTTCGCCGCGACCGAGTGGCAGACGCGGCACTGCGTCTCGTCACCGTTGCCACCGGCGATGAGCTTGGGGGCGGTGTCGCCGACCTTGATGCCGAGCGTCGCACCGCCGAAGCGGCCGTCGCCGCCGACTGCGCCGCCGTAGTTCTTCGCGAGGCGCGTGCCGTACGAGTTGTAGTAGACGACGCCGGAGAGACGCCCGGGCGCGATGGTGTACGTCTGCGTGAGCGGACCGTGGGCGACGCCGCCCCTCGCGACGGTGAGCTTCACCACGAGCTTGTCGCTGGTGCCGTCCGGACCGACGCTGCCGGCGGTATTGGTCGCCTGCTTCCAGACGTCCTGCGGGATCGGGTGCCGGACGAACTTCCCGCCTGTCGTCGCGAGGATCGCCGGGCGACCGAAGCTCCCCTTCCACGTGTAGCTGCCGCTCGTCGTCGAGACCGAGAGCTGCACTGCATCCGCGTCACCCTGAGACCAATTCCACATCAAGAGAGGCGCGAGCATGCCGCGCGGGAACACCGTCTTGTCGTCTGGATAGAGCAGCGACAGGCCTTCGGCTTTCCCGTCGCTCGTGGGCGCATCGAGGGCCGCCTTCGTCGCGTCGGTGACCGCCGGACCGAGACCTTGTCCGCCGACTCCGCCGACACCGCCTCCCGCCGTGAGCGAAGGGACATCCGCCGCGATCTGTCCGGACTGCCCCGCGGTCGAGCCGTTCTGCTCGCTCGTCACCTTCACGAAGACCTGGCGCTTGACCGTGCTCGTGCCGTAGACCGCGGTCACCGTCACGAGGCCACCCGTGCGCCCGGTCGGCGCGACGACACCCGTGCTGCTCGGGGCCGCGCCGATCTTCGCGACGTCACCCTTGTCGATGTCCCACGCCGCGTTGACGGGATTGCCGTTCTGCGTGGCGGTGAAGGTCACCGTCGGAGCCATCGCGCCGGCGGGGACGGTGATCGTCTGCAGCGTCGCGGGCTGGACGTCGAACGCGCTGACGACCTCGCTCCCGGTTCCATCCAGGCCCGGCCCGACGTCGAACGTCGAGCCGCCGTCGGTCGGCGGAGCGACGCCGGTTTCGCCGCCGCTGCCGTCGTCGCCGGCGTCGTCGCCGGGGTTCTCGAGGGGCTCCAGATCGTCGGTCTTGCCCGCACCGCATGCGGCGACGGTCCCGCCGATGAAGACCGCGCAGCCCATCGCTAGTCGGGATGCCCATCCAAAGGAAAGTCGACGTCCAAGCATGAGCACAGGATACATCGAGCGGCGCGCAGGCGCCGGTCGAGAGGCGCCGGGCTCAGTTGTGATAGCGAAGCGTGTAGCTCGCGCGTTCGCTCGGTCCGGAGACCTTCTCGATCTTGAAGGTGATCTTCTCGCCGTTGTTCTGGTCGCTGCACAGGACCTCGCCGGTCGTTCCGACCCCGACGACCGTCTTCGGCGAGCACGCAGTGTCGACGGCGCCGGACGCCCGGTACACGGTCAGTCGATACGTGCCGACGCCGGCGGTGATCCTCAGCTCGACGTTCGGATTGTTGACGCAGAGCGCGTCGTCCTTGTGGACTGCGGTCACGTAGTCCGGCCTGCCGAGCTCCCCGGAGGTCATCGACGGCGTGTGCGTGCGCAGATCGCTCGCGTACGTATTCGTCAGCGTCTCCCACGAGTCGCACTCGGACACGTCTCCGAAGGAGTGCGCCGTCGCGGTGGTGTGGATCGACATCGAGTCCACGGCCTCGCAGCCGTTCCCGATGTTGTTGTCGACGTCGTACGAGTCGTCCGGGCAGGTGAAGCCAGCGGCGTCGATCCCGGCGGTGTCCATCCACGCGCTGTCGGCCCCCGCGTCGGTTCGCGCATCGGTTCCAGCGTCGGTCCCACCGCTGTCAGCCGCAGCGTCGATGCGCGCGTCGGTGCCCACGTCGTTGCTCTTCGTATCGGTGGCCGCCGAATCGATGGCTGCGTCGACGCGGCCGGCATCCGCGCGTGCGGAGTCGGCGCCCGTATCGGGCTTCACAGCGGTGTCCTGCGCGCCGCCGCTGTCTTCCTCGCCGCTGTCTTCCTCGTCGCTGTCGGCGACCGTCGTGTCCCGTCCGCCGTCGGAGTGAAATCCGTCTAGCTCCTCGGCCGTCGCGCAGGCCATCGAGGAAGCGAAGTAGATGAGTCCCGCGAGGCGGGCGAAGCGTTGCATCACGACCAGCGTAGGCGACCTCGCGCGGGGCGGAGCATTTCGCTCGCTCTCGCGCTTGATCCACGTCGAGTCCGTCCGTTGACGCCCACCGCGCTCCGCGAAGACTGCGAGCGGTGCGCCGCTTCTTCGCCCTGCTCGCCGCCGTCGCGCTCGTCTCGTGGGGCGCCGCTCCCGGGTGTGGTGGGGACGCCACGCTTCCCGCCGTGGAGGACGCGGGACCTCCGCCCGATCCACAGTCGTGGGCCGTCACCGCGGCCGGCCCGTACCTCTGTGGTCACCGCCAGGTCGAGATGACCTATCCGCCGCTCGGTGGGCTCCCGAAGCGCACCATCCCGGTGCACTACTGGTATCCGGCCTCGAAGGAGAGCGACGATCACCCGGTCTACGCCGCCATCTTCACCGACAAGACCGCTTGGGAAGACGCGCCGGTCGCACCGTCGCCCTACCCCAGAGGCTTCCCGGTGCTGGTGCACGGCCATGGCTGGCGAGGGTTCGCGGGGAACAGCGCGCGGCTGATGTGTCATTTCGCATCGCACGGCTGGCTCGCGGTCGCGCCGGAGCACGTCGGAAACCTGCTCGGCGACACGCCGGACAAGCTTCCGCTCGCGGTCTATCTGCATCGGCCGCTCGACATCCGCGCTGCGCTCGATTTCACGGCCGCGATGCCGTCGACGGAGCCTCTCGCGGGAAAGGCAGATCTCGGGCATGTCGCGATGTCGGGGCACAGCTTCGGCAGCTACGACGCGTGGGTCGCCGGCGGCGCGACGCTGAAGTCCGAGCTCGTGCGGGCGAAGTGCACGAGCGGCGACATCACCCACTGCACCGAGGAGCAGATCGCGGTGTTCGACACCGATCTGTCCGACCGACGCGCGAAGATCGTGATGCACCTCGCAGGCGTCTCGAGCGACTTCATGGACGAAGGCAGCCACGGCGCGACGCGCGTCCCCGTGCTCATGATGTCGGGCTCGCTCGACGACGTCGGCGCCGAACCGGCGTTTGCGAAGTCGACGAAGCTCGATCTCACGTGGGTGGTCGTCGACGGCGGCTGTCACCAGCTCTTCGGGCTCGGGAACATGGTGGTGGGCAAGCCCGAGTGCGCGGTGCTCCCCGACGAGAAGGGGTTCGCGCTCGTGAACCCGTGGATCCTCGCCTACGCGCGCTATCACGTGCTCGCCGACCGAACGCCTACGGTGCGCGGTCTCGTCGAGGGCACGACCAGCCTCTCGCCGCTGATGCACTTCCAGCACAAGTCACCCTGACGCTCTCCCGAGCACGAGCGCGGGCGCGCTACCGACGCTGCAGCCGGCGTCAGTCGTCGCGCACGCCGATGAACGAGGGGAACCGCGGCACACCGGCGTCGGAGAGCTCCTGATAGCGGAACGTGATCGTCGCGCCGAGCGGCGGCGGCGAGCGTCGCTCCTCGTCGGAGAACCCGGTCCCGACCGAGAAGCGCGTGCCGTCGGGGAGCTCGCAGTCGAGCGCACCGAGCCGCCCTTTGTGGCGTCCGCTGCCGGGGAGGTGTGCGACGACGCGCGCCTCGGCGTCCTTGAAGCTCTTCACCTTGAGGAGCGTGCTCGAGCGACCGACCTCGTAGCGCGATGCGGGTTGCCGCAGCATCAAGCCCTCGCCGCCGAGCGCCTCGACGCGTGCGAGCTCGACGCGCAGGTGCTCGACCGACTGGCAGCGGACGTGCGGATGGCTCTGCGCGAAGCGTGGTTTGCCGTCGCGCACGTGCTGATCGACCGCGGACACGCGCTCCTCGAACGGTGCGTCGAGGCCTGGCGCATCGAACACGAGGAACGTGAGCTCCTTCCAGAGCTCGCTCCGATCCTGTCGGCGCGCGATGCTGACGCAGCGCTGGAACTTCTTCCGACCGCACCACAGCTCCCCGTCGAGCGGCACCGACGGCAACCCCGCTCTGAACCATTCGGGCGCGTGGTAGACGTTGCCGAGGCGCGAGAGGAACTGCTTCCCGTCCCAATACGCGCGCACACCGTCGAGCTTCTCGCTCATCCACCAACCGGCGAGGTCGACGTCGTTCTGCCACACGTGCGCGAGGAGCAACGGCGGCGCCTTTGCGGCGTCCGCGGTCTCGTCTTCAGCCGGTGCGCGGGCCGGAGGTGACGCGACGCCGACGCGCGTGGCCTCGACGCCCTCGCCGCGCAGCTTCTTCAGGTGCTTGCACGTCCGCCGCTCGATGGGATGGGACTGGTTCATCCATGCAGGGCAGGTGCACGAGTACACCCCGCCGACGTTGCGCAGCCGATACGGCTTCACGCCGGAGCCCTTCATCTCGATCGATTCGCCGTCGGCCAGATCGGTCATGGTGGCACAGGAGCGTAGCGCTCCCCTCGGCGGTAGCGCGAACACGTCTGCTACCGTGCGGTCATGCAATCGGTCGACGACCGGTTCGAGATCCTCACGCTGGCGGGCGAAGGTGGGATGGGTCGCGTCTATCGCGCACGCGATCTGCGGGATGGCTCCATCGTCGCGCTCAAGATGCTGCGCGACGACGTCCACACCGAGGAGACGATCACGCGCTTTCGGCGCGAGGTCGAGGCGCTCGCGAGGCTGCACGATCCCGCGATCGTCCGCTACGTCGCGCACGGGACTGCGCGCGAGGGCAGCACGTATCTCGCGATGCAGTGGATCGACGGGGAGGAGCTCAGCGTACGGCTCCGTCGTGGACCGCTCGACGTCGGAGAGACGCTCGTCGTCGCCGGTCGCATGGCCGGCGCCCTCGCCCACGCGCACGCCTGCGGCGTCGTCCATCGCGACGTGAAGCCGGCGAACATCGTGCTCGCGGACGAGGTCCCCTCGAAGGCCATGCTCATCGACTTCGGGCTCGTCCGGATGGGCGAGGTCGATCACGAGATCACCCAGGCGGGGGTGCTGCTCGGGACACCGAATTTCATGGCGCCGGAGCAGGCGCGTGGGCTCGCGATCACGCCGGCGGTCGATGTCTTCGCGCTCGGGTGCGTCATCTACTGTTGCCTGGTCGGGCGCTCGCCGTTCACGGCGAAGGGCGCAGCCGCCGTGCTCGCTCGGGTGCTCTTCGAGGAGGCGTCGCCGGTACCCGAGCACGCTCCGAGCGCGCTCGCGGCGCTGGTCGCTGCGATGCTGCGCAAGACTCCGCGAGAGCGCCCCTCGATGGCCGAGGTCTCGGAGCAACTCTCGCGGCTCCGCGAGTCGATCACGCAGCCGAGAGGGGTGCCGCCGCGCGTCGAGGCGCTCGG
>JBKJQC010000716.1:0-2580 GCA_046593995.1 Polyangiales bacterium | reverse complement strand
CCGCTGCGCCGGCCTGCGAATGAACTTCTCTTCCCACGCGACGAAGTACTCGAGGTCGGCGCAGCGGCCGGCGCGCCTCCGACACGCTGCAGCGACACTCACGATGCTGGCCAATCGCGTTCGGACCCTCGGCGGGATGACCGGCGCGGACGCCGACGCCGTGGTGCGAATGGACGAGCAAGCCGAGATCCTTGCAGCGCGGCACGCAGCGACCGAAGCGGAGCGCGCGACCCTCGGCGAAGCGATCATCGCCGGGTTGGACGCCGAGCTCGCGTCGATCGCAGACGTCTACAAGCAGAACTTCGCTGGCAAGCAGCGCGTCGAAGTGGACCTGGCGCTGCTGCGCCGCGTGCTCTACCGCGCCTCCTCCATCGCGATTCAGGCGTCGGACATCTGGAACGCGACGCAGAACGACCGCACTGAAGCGTTCCGCGTGCGGAGTCGCGAGCGGCAGGCCATCTACGAGGCCGAGGAGAGCAACGTCGCCGAGATGCAGCGCGCACGTCGTCGACGAACGTAGGGCTCCGGTCCGCTTCCGTTTCCTTCCCGCGAGGGCGACGTCTTCGCGGACAGAAATTGGTTCGCGGAGCGATCGGAGTAGTGTCCGATGGTCGCGCGCCGCGTTATCCTCCCGTGCGTGTCAGGTCGCAGCACCGCGGAGCTCCTCGGTCCGCTCAACTCGGTCGAGCAGAAATTCGCGCCGCCGACGCTGTGGACGAAGGGCGACGTCACCCTGCTGCACCGTCACCCGCGCGTCGGAGTCGTCGGCACGCGACATCCGACTCCCGACGGCCAGCGTCGCGCCCGAAAGCTCGTGAACGCGCTCGTCGAGCGTGGCGCGATCGTCGTGAGCGGACTCGCCCAGGGCGTCGACACGATTGCGCACACGCAGGCCATCGCAGCGAAGGGACGGACCATCGCAGTGATCGGCACGCCACTCGATCAGGTCTTTCCCAACGCGAACGCGGCGCTCCAACAGAGGATCGCCGAGGAGCATCTGCTCGTCTCCGAGTTCGCGCCGGGGAGCGCTGTCTCGAAGGGCAACTTCCCGCGACGAAATCGGACGATGGCGCTCATCGCGGATGCGTCGGTCATCGTCGAGGCCGGCGAGGGGAGCGGCACTCTCTCCCAGGGTTGGGAAGCGCTGCGGCTAGGGCGCCCCCTCTTCTTGTTGAAGTCACTGGTCGACGCGGGCTTGGCGTGGCCGCGCGAGATGGTCGAACACGGAGCGTTCGTGCTCGCCGGGATGGACGACCTGCTCCGCGTCCTCCCGACGGACGGCATCCGTGAAGCCGTCGCGTTCTGACCTGCCGTTCGCCGCGGTGGCCGCGTACTCGCCGCGAGGCGACTCCGCCATCATTGTTCGCTCGCGCAAACCTGATGCTGCTTAGGCCCGCGTGAGGAACGAGGACGTCGGCGACCGCATCATCGAAGCCATCGATGCGCGGTACGCCCGGCGCGCGCACAAGGCTCGCGGGCGCGACAAGCGCGTCGTCGAGACGCTCGGGGGCATCCCGGCGCCCCGCCTCGCGTCGACCGCCTACGAGGTGAACGGCGTCGCCCGCACACTCACCGAGTGGGCGCAGTCCTCGGGGATCGCGAAGACGACGCTCCACCATCGCCTCTCGAAGGGCCTCTCGATGGAGCAGGCGATCGCGGTCGGGAAGGGGGTCCAGGGCAAGGTCCTGGTCGCCGCCCCGCGCACGCGAGCGGACATGCGGCAGCAGCGTTCGCGTGTCAGGCGTTCGAAGCCGGACTGCCGCACCGGTGCCGCAGACAGAGTGGACGCGGCCGCATCCATTGGACCCACTGGACTGCTCGGCGTCACCTCGTCCTCAGCGAACGATGGCGAAAACGCCGAGCAATCCAGGGTTTTTGGGGGTGACCGACGGGGTTCGAACCCGCGACAACCGGAGCCACAATCCGGCGATCTACCAACTGATCTACGGCCACCAGAAGCGGGCGCGGAGCTTAGCGGCGGGTGCGATCAACCGCAAGGCGTCGCCCAAACGCTCACGGCGGAGGCGGCGCGGGCGCCGGCGGGATCGCAGCCGGAGCCGCAGTCGGACCGAAGGTCGCGAGGAACTGGAACAGGTAGCGCTGGTGCGCGTGCGCGATCTGATCGAAGTTCGGCGTCGCGAGCCCCTTCTCTACGCAAGCCACGAGCTTCTTGCGCTGCGCGGAGGGCATCGTGCTGCCGTCGCGACCCTCTTTCAGGCGCATCTTCTTCCGCTTGAAGCTGACGTCGACGATCACGTTGACGGTCTGCGCGGTGGCGAGCGCAGGGAGGCACGTCGCGACGCGCTCGGCGATCGCCTTGGTGACGATCTCCTCGATCGATCCGAGGTGATCGCACTTCTCGGGGGACGTCTTCGCCGGCCCCGGGTCCTGACACTTGAGGTAGCGCGGTTCGCCGAAGCTGACCGCACGTCCGCCGGCGTCGACCGCGAGCGTCGCCCCGGCGTCACCGAAGCTCACGACGGGGGCGGCCGCTTCGTCGACGGACGCGCTCGCCGAGGTGGCCGTCGCAGAGTCCGGCTTCTTCCTGTTCCTGCCGAACAGGAACAGCGGCACGGCGAC
>JBKJQC010000694.1:0-8269 GCA_046593995.1 Polyangiales bacterium | reverse complement strand
GGTCGGTCGTTGAACGCGTCTTTGGTCGCGTCACGGTGCTTTCGCTGGCGCAGTCGCTCGTCGGTCCGCTGCGCGTCGACCGACCTGCGCCGGCGACGACGCGCGAGCTTGAGGCGCCGACGATCACGACACTCCGCGCCGCACACGCGCTGATGCGCGGCAGCCGTCGCCTTCGGCGTAAACCACTTCCCGCACTCGGTGCACCGACCGTGCTGCGACATCGGCGCAGAGTCCGGCACCCGCGCCAACCGGACGAACTGTCGCCGAGGGGTGGGTCACGATCGCGCCGCGCGCGGCGCGTTGATCAGGCGGCGCTGGGGATCACGAAGGCGCCGCCGGGTGGGTCACGACGAGGGCGCCGCTGAAGGATGTGGCAGCGTGCACGTCGGCGTTGAGTTGATCGGGGACGAGGTGAGCGACGACTTGGCCGAGCTTCACCTGGTCGCCCTCATCCACCAGCACGTCGCTCACCCGCCCGACGAGATCGAACCCGAGCAGCACCTCGCGGCGACTCTCGATGCTCGCGCGTCCGAACACCTCCCGCACGACGTCGCCGTGGTCGACGAGGTGATGTCGCACCGGCATGGGCGCGACGAGGCGATGGCGGACCAGTAGGCCGACGACAAGAGCGAAGGGGAGGATCTTCAGCCAGCCGAGGTACCGTCCGAGGCGCACGTGGAGCGGCCGCGTTGCGACCTTGGCCGGCGCGGTCTGAGGGGCCTCGGCTCGCGCCGCCAATTCGGCGGTCACCGAGCCCTGCGGCGCAAACTTAGCGCGGCGCGCGCAGACGGTTCGTCAGGGAGGCCGGGACAAGCAGGCCAGGTGCGCATGATGCTCATGGGGTGCAACGGCAACGCCAAAGCGGCTGGTGCGACGGACATATGCGGACGGCAGGGTCGTGGCCGCCGAATCAAATCGTCAGTTGGTTCACGCACGCGTTCGAGCAGACGACCGGGTACCTCGCGCAGATGTCCTCGAAGACCGTCATCTCGAGGAAGGCGCGAGCCGTCGGTGGGGTCGGTGGGTGCAATCCCGCGAGGCCCGCGCAGCTCTGGCAGCAGCGCGACGAGGCCGCCGAGGGTCGCCGCCGTCGCGTCCTTCTGCGCGTCCCACTCGTCCCCTTGGGTACCGAGGAAGGCAATCCCCGCGCTCGGATCGACAATGATCGCGGTGAGCCACTCGAGCTGCTCGTAGCTCAGGCTGATCGCTGCGATGAACGCCGACGCGACGAGGAGCTCGTGACCGAGCTCCGCACGCTTTCCCTCAGGAAACAGCAGCTCGCGAACCGGGCGCAGGAACAGCAATCCGAACGCGAAATGGACGACGCGATCGTAGTGGTTTCGGGACAGCACGAGGGCGTCGCGCAGGGCGAAGCCGAGGGGAGTCTTCGCGTAGGTGTAGTGCGCGCCGTATAAATGCAAGAGCGCGAAGATCGTCACCTGGATCCACGCGCGGTCGGACAGCGCCTGCCGCCGCATCAGACGAATCGTCAGCGCGGCCATCACGGCGGTGGGCAGGTGCTCGAGCATCCACGCTGCCCGGTGGGTCGGCTCGATCCCGAGCAGCACGAATGTCACGACGAAGAGGAGGAAGCACGCCTGCGGCACGCGTGCTCGCTGCGCGGCGGGAAGGGCAAGGTCCACGTCCCGACGGACCAGCAACAGTCATGCGAGCGTGGATGGGCATGACCCGTGCTCCCCGGCGAGCGATGCTCGACGAGCGGCGCGCGCTCTACCTCCTTCTCGCGATCGGCACGCTCGGCGTGGTCGCCGTCGCGTACCCCTACCTAGGCGTCATCGTCGTGTCGGCGTGGTTCGGTCA
This sequence comes from Polyangiales bacterium, assembly GCA_046593995.1. GTDB lineage: Bacteria > Myxococcota_A > Polyangia > Polyangiales > JADJMO01 > JALHOE01. The sequence continues at coordinate 6,448 of JBKJQC010000694.1, read as the reverse complement.
CCTCGCGCGGCCGTTGCTCGCCGTCGTGGCGCGCGCGGTCGGCGGACGTCGTCGCGCCGCGGCGCTGTTGACCGTGGCGCTCGTGCTCGTTCTGCTGACGCCGTTGGTCGTCATCGTCACGGTCTCCGTGAGCACCGCGGCGAGCCTCTTCCAGCGGCTGCAAGGGACGGCGCTCGGCGAGCACTGGCTCGAGCTCTTCCGCACCTCGGCGCAGCAGGGCACCCTCCGCGCGGCGCAGATGATCGGCGCGGGAGCGTCGCACGCGGTGCTCGCGTTCGCGCTCTTCCTCGTCGGCGCCTACACCTGCCTCCTCGACGGAGAGCGGGCGTGGGCCTGGTTCGTCGCCCGCACGCCGCTCCGCGAACCCCAGATGCAGCGGCTCGCCGATGCCTTCCATCGTTGCGGGAGCGGGCTCCTGATCGGCGGTGTCCTCACTTCCGCGGCGCAAGGGCTCGTCGGCACGATCGTCTACGCGCTGCTCGGCCTGCCGCACCCGATCGTGCTCGGCGGCCTCACGTTCCTCGCCGCCTTCGTGCCGCTGCTCGGCACCTCCACGGTGTGGGTTCCTGCGGCGATCGGCCTCGCGCTCGAAGGGCGTCCGCTCGCGAGCGGCGCGCTGGTGGTGTTCGGCGTGCTCCTCATCGGAACCGTCGACAACATGATGCGACCATACTTCGCTCGGTTCGGGCGGCTCGATCTCCCGATGTGGGTGCTCGCGCTCTCGATGTTCGGAGGCATTGCGTTGTTCGGCTTCCAGGGCCTTGTTCTCGGGCCGGTGATCGTTCGGCTCACGATGGAAATCCTCGCCATCGTCGGCGACGATGCGGTAGCTCGGAAAGCGGAGGCATCGTGCGAGAAGCCAGGGTCGGGACGTCCGTCGGGAAGTTCGCTCAGGACGTCGTCGTCGGACCTCACGTCCTGAAGGCCGACGAGCCCGTCGACGTCGGTGGCGAGGATCTCGGACCGGCGCCGCACGAGTGGCTCCTCGCGGGCCTCGGCGCCTGCACCTCGATGACGGTGAAGATGTACGCCGACCGCAAAGGTTGGCCGCTCGAGCGCTGCGACGTCACGGTATCGCTCACGAAAGAGGACGACGTTCCCGATGCCGGCATGAGCCATGCGTGCCGGCTCCTTGGTCCGCGTCGACGACCGACATGACCGCTCCGCGTGTTCCCTGCAGCGCCTCGTGCGCGTCCTCCAGGATCGTCGTCAGCGAGGTGCTGCCGTAAACGATGGCGACGGCGCCGGCGGAGGCGTCGCGCGGAAGACGGTGTCGAGCCTCGTCATGCGATGACCGTCCGTGCGGCGCTACACGCCTTTCGCAGCGCCCTTTTTGTGAACGACTTCGACCGAGCACGGCGCATGATTGACGACGGATTGGGCGACGCTACCGAGCAGCCAGCGCTTGATCCCCGACAGACCGCGCGAACCGAGAACGATTAGGTCCGCGGACCAGTCCCGAGCTCCGTCGACGATCTCGGACCGCGGATCCCCGATCCGCACTTCCGTTTCAACCGCGAGTCCACGGCTCCGCAAGCGTTCGGCGACGCCCTGCACGAGTATCTCGGCGTGGAGCTTCATGTGCTCTCGGAACGACACTTCCGCGCCCCCACCGTCGGACCATGCCGGTCCGGGCGGAGGAGGAATCACGAAACTCGAAACTACCGACAGGACTCGCACGCTTGTGCCAGGAGGCCACGGTCTCGATTCGATCGCCCGCGCGGCCTCGTCCGAGTGTTCCGATCCATCGACAGCCAGCAGAATCTTCATTGGGAACTCCCTTCATCGGCCCGTGCCCTGAAACCGACGCCACGTTCGCTGCGATGTTCGCTCAGCGTTCGTCCTTGCCTTTGAACGAGGAGGCGGGATCCCTTGCGGCCTGCCTCACGCGCCTGCTCGGCCGTCCACTTGTGGGCGGTCCCTCGCTCGTGAGGATACGGCCGGCCGCCCTCGCCTCGTCCGAGGTGAAGCGATTCGCATTCCCGCGCGCCTGGGCCGTGCGCCTTCCGCGGCTTCCGAACTCGCGACGCTGTTCTGGCGTCATGCTGGCGAAGCCGCGAGTCGGCCAGCGAAGCTGGCGGCGAAGCACTCGACCGGACCGCAACCCGGTCTGGTTCGTTCAGATGCTCTTTCGATGCTTCCATCTTAGGTAGACCTTCGCCGGATCTTCGCGGAGTGCAGCTTCGACCAGATTGGTGCTCGTGCTCTCGAAGAGCACCTTCCAATCGATCTCCGCGAGCAGGCGCAGGGCGCGTATCGACCGCAATCGACTCGTCTCCCACGAAGAGCGAGGTGGGTGAACGCGTTCGCCCCGCCCGGGGATGGGTACACGAAGCTCGGCAAGAAAATCGAGGAGGCCGCTCAGCACCGATGCGCGCAGCAATGTTCTCGCCCTGGTCGGACGCGGAGCGATACGCGGTGGTGACCTGCCGGTCCGACCCGAGCACTGCGATTTACTGCAGCGGGCAGGGGCTCGGCGACCTGCTCTCACGGGCGAAGCCGGTCACGTACGTGAACTGAGGATCAACCGCAGCCGGCGTGACCACACTTGCAGCCGTGCGAGTGCCCCGCGTGCCCCTGGTCCTTCGCGCAATACTCCGAGCAGAACTTGTCGGTGCGGTCGGTGGGGACCTCGCACTTGCAACCTTCATGGGTGCACTTCTGTTTCGGGTCGGCCATGGCGTGATCCTTTTCGAGGCGAGGCCTCGTCCGTGCGTGGGAAGAGATCGATGCGCACCGGCGAACTCGGTCGCTTGTCACCGGATTTCGGTCAGCTCGCCCGCGGATGGGCACAGGCCACGAGCTCGCTGGCTACCGATGCTGATCCCGCAGGCCTGCAGGAAGTTCGGTCTCATGGAGTCGCAGGGAGCAGTTTAGGTTCCGGAGCGCCCCGGATCAGTCTTCGGGCTCGACGCTGCCGCGAAGATCACAGCTCAGCGGGGAACGGTTCCCTGCTTGCTCCACTCCTGATCCACGAGACCGCCACAAGGAGACCCTCATGGCTCAGACTCTCAGCACTCCCTCTGCTCCTTCGCTCCCTCGTCGTGAGGTGGTCGCCGTCGCCCAGCCCACGAACCACGCCTATCACGCGCTGCACCTCGGACTCATCGCGGCGCCGGTCATCGCCGGCCTCGACAAGTTCACGCACCTCCTCACGAACTGGGACCAATACCTTGCACCGTCGATCGCGCGGCTCTCGCCCATCGGGGGGCATGGTCTGATGCTCGTCGTCGGCGGGGTCGAGGTCGCCGCGGGCCTCCTCGTCGCCGTCCGGCCGAAGATCGGCGGTCTGGTCGTCGCAGCCTGGCTCGTGGGGATCATCTTCAACCTACTCCTCGCGGGCGGCTTCTACGACATCGCGCTCCGCGATCTCGGGCTCGCGCTCGGAGCGTTCGCCCTTTCGCGACTGGCCACCGCGCGGGAAGCGTGAGCGTCGTAGCGACCACCGGCACATCGGCCGGCGTCGGCCGAGCCGCAGCGCGGTCGCTGAGCAAGCACCGCTCCGCCGTCGCATTCGGAGCGCTCGCCGCGCTCGGCACGGTGGCGGGGCATCGCCTCGCCAGGGCGTGACCGCGCGGCCGATCGCAGCGCACGGAGCGATCGGGGATCGTCGGTCGATCGCGTTGATCGCGGACGACGGCTCGATCGACTGGCTGTCGTGGCCGCGCTGCGACTCCGATGCGGTGTTCGCATCGTTGCTCGACGACGACGCGGGACACCTGCGGGTCGCGCCCGTCGCGCCGTTCAGCTCGACGCGCCGCTACCTCGAGGGAACGAACATCCTCGTGACCTCGATGACGTGCGATCGCGGCACGCTCGAGATCACCGACCTGATGCCGATCGAGCAGGGGCTCGTTCCCGAACGCGAGATCCTGCGCACGGCGCGCTGCGTGGAGGGCGAGGTGGAGGTTTCGATCGACGTCGCCCCGCGCCCCGGGTTCGCGAAGAAGCGCGCACGCGCACACGACGCGCGGGCGCTCGGCATCCGCTTCGCAGGGCGCGGCGGCCTGTACCTATTGCGGAGCAACGTAGAGCTCACCTGCGACGACGGCCGCGCGCACGGGGTGATCCCGTTGCGTGCCGGCGAGCGGATCGAGCTCTCCTTCAGCCACGCATCGGACGGCCCCGCGATCATCCCAGCGCTCGGCGCGCGCGTCGACGAGGCGATCGATCGCACGACGGCCTTCTGGCGAGAGTGGACCTCGCGCACGCGCTACGCCGGCCCGCATCGCGCGGCCGTCGAACGGAGCGCGCTCGCCATCGAGCTGCTCTGTTACGCGCCGTCCGGCGCGGTGTTGGCGGCGCCGACGACATCGTTGCCCGAGCGCGCCGGCGGATCGCTCAACTGGGACTATCGCTACTGCTGGCTCAGAGATGCGTCGCTCACCGTCCGCGCGCTCCTCGGGATCGGCCACCACGAGGAGGCGTCCGCGTTCGCGAGCTGGTTACTGCACGCGACACGCAACACCTGGCCACGGCTCCGCGTGCTCTACGACGTCTTCGGTGATCGTCCGCCGCCCGAGCGCACCCTCGATCACCTGCGCGGCCACGACGGGTCGCGCCCGGTGCGCGTCGGCAACCTCGCCGACACGCAGCTGCAGCTCGACGTCTACGGCGAGGTGATCGACGCCGCTGCGCAGCTCGCGCGGCTCGTGGGACACATCGATCGCGAGACCGAAGAAGTCCTCGTCGGCCTCGGAGAACAGGTCCTGCGCGGGTGGAACGCGCCCGACGACGGCATCTGGGAGCCGCGCCGCGCGCGAGAGGATCACACGCACTCACGGCTCTTGTCGTGGGTCGCCGTCGATCGGCTGCTCGATCTCTACGAGCGTGGACTCCTACGCCGGCTCGACGTCACGCGGTTCGCGGAGGCCCGCGCGGCGATCCGGCACGACATCGAGACGCGCTCCTGGAACGCGTCGCTCGCGAGCTACGTGAGCGTGCTCGACGGAGCGGACCTCGATGCGAGCACGCTGCTCTTCTCCTGGTACGGCTTCGAGAGCGCGAGGTCTCCGCGCATGCGGTCCACGTATCAGGCGACACGACGCGCCCTCGCTACTCCGGTCGGCTTCCGGCGCAACCTCGCGAGCGGCGAATGGCAGGAAGGTGCGTTCGCGATCTGCGGGTTCTGGGCGGTCGAGCACCTCGCGCGCGCGGGTGAACTGGCAGACGCCGACGCGCTCTTCCGGACGCTGCTCGCTACGACCAACGACCTCGGCTTGCTGGCCGAAGAGGTCGATCCGGACACCGGCGCACAGCTCGGGAACTTCCCGCAGGCGTTCAGCCACGTCGGCGTCATCAACGCCGCGCTCGCGCTGTCGGAGGCGACGCGATGACGACCCCGCTCGGTCCCTCGATCGGCGCCTGGTTAATCGGAGGCTTCGCGGCGACCGTCGTCCTCACGACCATTCTGGCCGGGAGTCAGGGGCTGCGCCTCACGCGCATGAACCTGCCGTACCTGCTCGGCACGATGATCACAGCCGATCGCGATCGCGCGAAGTCGATCGGCCTCGTGATGCATCTCGTGAACGGCTGGCTCTTCGCAGCGATCTACATCGCCGCATTCCACGTCACCGGGCGCGCAGGCCCGCTCGAAGGAGCGTTGATCGGGCTCGTGCACGCGGCGTTCGTGCTCACCGCGGGTATGTTCGTGCTCCCCTCGTTGCACCCGCGCATGGCGAGCGCCGATCACGCGCCGACGACGGTCGGGAAGCTCGAACCGCCCGGGTTCCTCGCGCTCCACTATGGCGCTCCGACGCCGGTCTCCGTGGTGCTCGCGCACGTCATCTACGGCGCGGTGCTCGGCGCGTTCGCCACGTTTGCCGCGTAGTCTGAAGGCCCGCGCGCTGAGCGCCCAGCGGCCGGTTCCCGCACAATCGCGCGCATCAGGATGGCGGCGGCTCGTCCGGAAGCTCGACCACGAACACGCAGCCGTGCGGGGGGGCGTTGTTCACCGTGATGGTGCCGCCGTGGGCGGTCGCGGCCTGTCGTTCCCGCGCGTCAGCCGCTCAGATCGATCTGCAGCAAGACGCGAGCCGTTTATCGCCCACACCCACCATTCGTCGCGAGCATCGAAAAACGACGCGCCGAAGAACCATGGCAGCCCAAAGCATCACCCTCGAGCTCGACGACGAGACGCTCCGTTTTCTCGCCACGCTCGGCGAGCCGACTGTGGTGCTCGCGCGGATGGCCCGTGCCGCGGCCGACGGCGCGCGTCGCTTTGACGAGCCGCGACGCGCGCAGACGGATCGGAGCCTGCAGCTCGAACGGGACAACGCCGACGTCGCGATCGGAAAGAAGCGCGGAGCGGTCGAAGCGGAGGCCGACTCGGTGTTGAGGGTCGCCCGCCTCCGGGCCGATCAGGTCGTGCAATCCGCTCGGGACTTGCGTTCGACCGCCAGAAACGTGCCTTGCTGACGCCGCGCCTCAGCGCGCTCCTGCTCAAGGA
>JBKJQC010000548.1:0-7086 GCA_046593995.1 Polyangiales bacterium | reverse complement strand
CCGCGGCGGAGGAGGCCTCCCGGAAGCCGCCCGCAACGGCGTACACGCCGTCGCGCCACACGATCTTCTGCGCTGCGGAGAGGCGCGCCGACAGCGCCGGAAGCGACCGCAGGCTCGCGACGAGCTCGGCTGCTCGCGTCGGGGCGGGAGCCCGCGACGCCGACGAGTGCCCGCAGCCGATGGCAATGCCGAAGAGAAGTGCGATCGCGGCTTTCACCTCGCAGACATATCCCAATCATCCGCGCGAGCCCAGTGTGCACCAACCGGGGGTGTCGATCGCTCGCACCGTGCGCGGCGATCAAGACGCGCTTCCCCACCCTCCCGAGCGGTGCGCACGACATCGATCGGGACGCCACCGGGCCGCTTGCCGCGGCGCTCACCAGGTGTCATATTCACCAAAAGGTGAGCAGCGCCGGTGCCCACATGGATCCCTCGCATCCTCCGCCGCGTTCGCGAGCTCGCGGCGGCGGGCAGCGTGCGATTGACGCTGAAGGCGGTGCGCGAGCTGGTGCTCCTCGAGCTCGATGCGGCCGACGCAGTCGAGGTGCTCGCCGCGTTGAAGAGCGCCGATGCGGACACACGCTTCCGCTCGGAGGCAACCGATGAGTGGCTGTACGTGTTCAAGCCGCGGGTGGGCACCACGCGCGTGTACCTGAAAGTGGCGGTGCGCAACGACTGCATCGTGGTGTCGTTCCACGAGGATGAGACAGATGATGACGACTCTCCGTAGCAAGAAGCCGAGAACCACCGAGGCGCTTCCAGTCGATGCGTGCCCGCGGTGCGGAGCCTCCATGAAAGAGGCGCACGGAACGCTGCGGCTGCCGGTCAACGGAGAGGACGTGGCCGTGCCGCGGGCGGCACACCTTCGTTGCCCGAAGTGTCGCGAGATCGTGCTTCGGCTCGAAGACGCGCGGAGGCTCGGCGAGGACGCGATCGCGCTCTACCGCAAGAAACACGGGCTCCTCTCGGCCGGAGACATTCGGGCGCTGCGCACGCGCTTCTCCCTCACGCAAGCCGACCTCGCGAAGCTGCTCCATCTCGGCCAGAACACCGTGTCCCGCTGGGAGGCGGGTCGAAACGTCCAGACCGAGGCGATGGACGTGCTCCTTCGTCTGCTCCGCGACGTTCCTGGCAGCCTCGAGTACCTGAAGAAGCACGCGGCGTAGTTCGGCGCGCTGGAGCCCATCCACGGCGGGTTGGTCGAAGGCGGGAGGGAGCACGACCCCGCGTGCGAGCGCACGTGCTCGTCGACTCGCTCGAGGATGCGTGGCGCGATCGCATCGACTTCTTCGCGGGCGGCAACATGGCCGTCTACTGCAGCGAGAGCCAGGCCCTGAACTTCGACTTCCGCGCGCCCGAGGTCTTCGTCGCGCCCGATCGGAGAAGCGCGATCGCAAGCGTTGGGTCGTCTGGGAAGAGGACGCACGCACGCCCGACGTCATCATCGAGATCACCTCGGCGACCGCCGCGGCGAAGGAGCTCTGGGTGAGAGCTCCCGCGGGCGGCGAGGGACGCCATCTCCTGGCCCTAGGTCCGCAGCAAGTGAGCCGAGCGGCGCCGCAGCGGCCGCGATATGTCATGCTCGCCGCGTGAAGCTCGCGGGCGTCGCTCTCCTTTCACTCGCGGCGGCCGGGTGCGCGTACCCGGAGTTCGCGTTCGCGTCGCGCGATGCCCGGGAGGACGTCGTCGACGCTTCGACGGAGCTCATCGACGCCGCGCGGGATACGGCCGATACGACGGCGCGGCCGGATACCGTCGACGTCGAGATACCCGAGGTGCCCGTCGAGGACACGGCGATCGCCGACTCCTCGATGGACGTCGCGGCCGACTCCGCGGACGTGGCGCCGCAGCGAGACGCTGCGGATGCTGCGCTCCCCTGCCAGGCGGGGTTGACCATGTGCGGCGGCACGTGCGTCGACACCCAGGACGCCGAAGCGCACTGCGGCGGCTGCGGAAAGGCGTGCAGCTCGAGCGACGTGTGCAGCAACGGGGGGTGTCGTTCGCTCACATCGTGCGCGGCGATCAAGACGCGCTTCCCGACCCTCCCGAGCGGTGCGTACAACATCGATCCGGACGCCACGGGGCCGCTGACGCCGTTCCGCGTGTTCTGCGACATGAGCGACGTCGGCAACGGATGGACGCTCGCGCTCAAGCTGGATGGTGCGAAGACGACCTTCGCATACGACGCGGCGCTGTGGACGAACGACGCGGTTCTGACACCGACCTCGACCGATCTCTCGGAGACCGAGGCGAAGTTCCGCTCGTTCTCCGAGGTGCCGGTGAAGCAGCTCCGCGTGCGGATGGTCGACGGCTCTCCGCGCTCGCTCGTCGTCGACGCCCCTGCGACGTCGCTGAAGGCGCTGTTCTCGGGAGGGTTCGTCGGTACGGCGCTCGGCCGGACGAAGTGGCTCTCGCTCGTCGTCGACGGGTCGCTCCAGCCCTTCTGCGACGCCGAAGGGATCAACCTCGACTACACCGCGACACTGACCGGTCCGAAGATCCGTCTCCGCATCGGGATCGTCGGGAACCAGGAGAACGACTGCAGCTCGCCCGACTCCTTCGTCGGCTTCGGCGCCAAGCTGGCGGAGGTCTTCTACTGCTTCGGCGACGTCGATCCAGGCGTGACGGTAGGGAACGTCGGGACCACGAAGTGCGGCGCCGCGACGACGCGCATCACGAAGGCGTTCGGCTTCGTCTTCGTGCGCTGAGCGCGCGTGCGGGTTTTTGCGATGAAGCGCAGCGACGACGAGCCATCGACGGTCAACAGCTCGCTACCGCCGCGATCGCCCGAGGGCGCGATCCTGGCGGTGGTGTCCGGGCCGTCGCGCGGAGAGACGCTCCGGCTCCCCGGTGAAGTCGGCGGCGCGATCACGATCGGCAAGACGCGACAGAACGATCTCGCGCTCGACGACCCGAGCGTCTCGCGTCGCCACGCCGAGCTGCGACGGACGGCGCTCGGGCTCGAGATCATCGACCTCGAGAGCACCAACGGAACGCACATCGGCGGAGCGCGGATCCGCAGCGCGCTCGTCGAACCCGGAACGATCGTGCGCGTCGGCGACGTGGAGCTGCTCGTCGCCGTCGAGCTCGCGAACGTCGTCATCCCGCCGAGCGACGAGGAGCGCTTCGGCTTCGCGGTCGGCAAGAGCCTCCCCATGCGGCGCATCTTCGGAGTGCTCGAGCGGATCGCCAAGACCAACGCGAGCGTCCTCATCCACGGAGAGACGGGCACAGGCAAGGACGCGCTCGCGCGCTCGCTCCACATGAAGAGCAAGCGCGCCGACGGTCCGTTCGAGGTCATCGACTGCGGCGCGATCGCCTCCACGCTGATCGAGAGCGAGCTCTTCGGGCACGAGCGCGGTGCCTTCACGGGCGCGGTCGCCGCGCGCGCCGGGGCATTCGAGCGCGCGAACGGCGGCACGCTGTTCCTCGACGAGATCGGAGAGTTGGCGCTCGAGCTCCAGCCAAAGCTCCTCCGCGTCGTGGAGGCGCGTGAGCTGCGTCGCCTCGGCGGCAACAAGACGACGTCGGTCGACGTTCGCATCGTCGCGGCGACCACCCGGGATCTCCGGCGCGAGGTCGCGCGCGGTGCATTCCGGGAAGACCTCTATTTCCGGCTCGCCGTCGTCCCGATGGAGGTACCGCCGCTCCGCGCGCGGCTCGACGATCTGCCGCTCCTGGTGAAGCAGCTGCTCCGCGATCTCGGTCTCGACGTCGAGGTGACGCGCGAGGTGCTCGCGCTGCTCCGCACCTACGACTGGCCGGGGAACGTCCGCGAGCTGCGCAACGTCGTCGAGCGAGCGGCGCACGTCACCCCCGGCGCGACGCTCGAGCTCGTCGACTTCCCGCCGCAGCGCGCCGGCGCTCTCGGCGACGACGACCTCGTCCGTGCCGACTTCGAGGCCGACGCGACGTACCGCGAGAGCAAGGCGCGCTACGAGGCAGCGTTCGAACGGCGCTACGTGAAGTGGCTCCTCGATCGCTTCGCCGGGAACATCTCGGCGGCCGCACGGAGCGTGAAGATGGACCGCAATCACCTGACGGACCTCGCGCGCAAGCACGGCCTCGTCACTGAGCGAGGGAGTGAGCGAGGGCCTGAGCGCGGCCGCCGCTGAAGTTCGTCGAGTCGACGCGGAGTGCTACGATTCCGCGTCCCGATGCAGAGCGAGCCGGTGCGGATTGTCGGACGCTACGCGCTCTACGCGGAGATCGCGCACGGTGGGATGGCCACTGTGCACTTCGGCCGCCTGATGGGGCCGGTCGGCTTCTCGCGGACGGTCGCCATCAAGCGCCTGCACGCGCAGTTCTCGAAGGATCCCGAGTTCGTCTCGATGTTCATCGACGAGGCCCGCGTCGCGGCGCGCATCCGTCACCCCAACGTCGTGTCGACGCTCGACGTGGTGTCGGAGGACGGCGAGCTGTTCTTGGTGATGGACTACGTGCAGGGGGAGTCGTTGTCCCGCCTCGTCACCGCGCAGACGCGGAAGCGGGAGCGCATCCCGCCGAAGATCGCGTCGGCCATCGTCGTCGACATGCTCGAGGGGTTGCACGCCGCGCACGAGGCGAAGGACGAACGCGGGCGTCCGCTCGACGTCGTGCATCGTGACGTCTCTCCGCAGAACGTGCTCGTGGGGATCGACGGCATCGCGCGCGTGCTCGACTTCGGCGTCGCAAAGGCCGCGGGTCGCCTGCAGACGACGCGCGAAGGGCAGATCAAGGGGAAGCTCGCGTACATGTCCCCCGAGCAGTTCCGCGACGAGCCGATCTCGCGCGCGGTCGACGTGCGCGCGGCGGGCATCGTCCTCTGGGAGGCGCTCACCGGCGAGCGGATGATCGCGGGGGGGACGGACGCGGCGATCGTCGAGCGCGTGCTCTATGGGACGTTCACGCCGCCGAGCGAGCTCGTACCGTCCTTGCCGCGCGCGATCGACGCCGTCCTCGAGCGCGCCGTTGCTCCCGAGGCGGCTGCACGCTTCCCGGACGCGCGCACGATGGCGCGCGCGATCGAGGACGCGCTCGGCGTTGCATCGTCGCACGAGGTCGCCGAGTGGCTCGCGCAGGTCGCGGGGGAGACGCTCGCACGACGCGCGAAGGTGATCGAGGCGATCGAGACGGCGGGAGACGTTCCGGCGCCTCTGTCACCTCTGTCACCTCGGGCACCTCGGGCACCTCGGGCACCTCGGGCGGGGAAGACGATCGACGAAGGTGTCGCGACGGCGGCGGCCGCAGTGACGACCATCGAGCCGGTCGCGTCCACGCCGCGTCGGAAGATGTTCTTGCTCGCTCTGGCGCTCGCGTCGATCGTCGGCGCCTCGGTCCTCGCGTTCTCGTCGCGCAGCGCGAACCCTCCGCCACCCGTGGCTGCAGCGCCAGCGGTGGCGACGTCCGCGAGCGCGACCGCCGTGGTGATCGCGGCCTCGACCCCCGCGCCGTCCGTCGTCCCGGTCCCCGCCGGCAGCACCGCGGTCAAAGCGGCGAAGAAGACCCCGTTCAAGTCGACGACGCCCGCAGGCGCTGCGCCGACGAAGCCGCAGGCGAAGTCCATCCTTCCCGCAGGCCTGCCCGACGATCGAGACTAGGGGGATGCGCCGCGCGCTCCCGCTCATCCTCGTCGTCGCGCTCGCGTCGGCCAACGCGCGCGCCGAGCCGAAGACCGGCGATCCCGTCGCCGAGGCTCTCTTCCGCGACGGCAAGCGGCTGATGAACGAGGGGAAGTTCCGAGAGGCGTGTCCGAAGCTGGCCGAGAGCCAACGCCTCGATCCGAGGCTCGGCACCTTGTTGAACCTCGCGGCGTGTCACGCGGCGGAGGGGAAGACCGCGACGGCGTGGGGCGAGTACACCGCCGCTGCGTCGCAGGCCGCGCACGCAGGGCGCGCAGAGCTTGAGCAGATGGCGCGGAAGGAGCTCGCAGCGCTCGAGCCGAAGCTCGCGCGCGTCGTGATCCGCGCCGAGTCCGCCGTCGCCGACATGCCGCACGAGATGACGGTCACGCTCGACGGGACGAGCCTCTCGGCCAACGTGCTCGGCGTCGCGCTGCCGGTCGATCCGGGGCCGCATCGGATCGTCGCGAACGCCCCGGGCCGGAAGCCATGGTCCACGAACGTCGACATCGCGCCGGGGCCGTCGACATTCACGGTCTCGATCCCGGCGCTGGTTGCCGAGGACGCTCCTGCCGTTGCGCCATCGCTCGCCCCCGTCGCGCCCGTGCGGGACGCGCCGAGCCGCGCGGCCGAGACCCCGTCGCGCGTGTCGCCGCTGGTGGTGACGCTCGGTGGGCTCGCTGTCGTGGGAATCGGCGTCGGGACGTATTTCGGAGTGCGCGCGTTCGCCAAGAACGGCGACGCCGAGTCGCAGTGCAACGGCACTGCGTGCAGCGAAGCCGGCCTGGCGCTCGATCGAGACGCGCGAACGGCGGCGACGGTCTCCACGATCGCGTTCTCGCTCGCCGCCGTCGCGACCGTCGGCGCGGTGTGGGTGTTCGTCGCGAACGGCTCGGCGACGCGCGTCGGCCTCGCACCGGGCGGCGTCGTCGTCGCCGGCAGCTTCTGAATCGCTACTGCAGCTCGACGACGACGTTGTCGAAGCGGAACGCGCGGTCGGCGGTGGCGTTCACGTGCACGACGCCGACGCTGATCTTCGGCGAGGCTGCGCCGAAATCGGCCGCGAGCGGCGTATCGAGGACGCTTGCGCCGTCGTAAGACACCTTCGCGCGCGGCGGCGTTGTCGTGAACGAGACCTCGACCGCGACGCGGCGGAACGTCCCCGTCCCTAGCGCGCTCGATGCCGGGTGATCGACGGGAGGGCGCGCCGGGCTCGCCTGATAGACGAACTCCTGGAGCACCGTGTTGCCGGCGATGGCGTAGAGCGCGAGGTACTGCGACGAGCCCACGTCGATCCGCATGAGGAACGTGGTGTCGGTCGACGGCAGCGTGTCGAGCCGCACGTCGAACGACACCACGAGCTTCATCGGCTTCGTCGACAAGGACGTCGAGAGGAACGCTTCGTTTGCGCCGGTGGTCGACGCGAGGAGCGCACGCCCCGGCGATGGAACCGACGCGCTCCCGTCGGTGGTGAGCGCGCCGGCGC
>JBKJQC010000452.1:0-12086 GCA_046593995.1 Polyangiales bacterium | reverse complement strand
GCCCTTCCGGCGCACCGTGAACACGTGCGAGCCGGGATCGGCGACGAGCTCGAGCTTTCCTCCCTCGACGACGGTGCCCGGACCCGGCGGCAGCATGCCCGCGATCCAGAGCGTCTTGCCGGCGCGGTCCTCGCGCAGCAGCGGGCGTCCGTCGACGAGGATCGCTCCGTCGCCAGGGACGATGGTCAGCTGGAGGTGGATCACGAGCTGGTTGATCTCTTCGATCCCCGCGCGCGCGTCGTTCTGGTGGCTCGCACCGAGCTCGGTGCCGCCGGCGGTCAGGTTCTGCGCGAGCGAGTCCTCGAGAGTGCGTCGCGCGCGCGTGTAATGGCCGAGCGCGCGCTCGCACGCCCCCATGTTGAACAATGTCAGCGCGTGACGTTGGATGACGTTCGCGCGCTCGAACGCCGCGAGCGCTTCGCCCCACTTCGCGCTCTTCACGTACGCGGTCCCGGCGCGAAACTCGTCCGCCGCTTTCGACGACGGGTCATCGGCAGTGACCGATGGCGCAGCACTCGCAGCAGGCTTGGCAGGAGGCTGCGGAGGCGCCGCGCCAACCCGGCCGATGCCCCCGACGATGGTTGCGAGCACGACGATCGATCCTGCGACCAGCCCGGCGCGCGCCAGACTCCGCACACGACTCATGGGTTCTTCTTCGCGTAAGGATTGTCCTCGATGACTCCGCCCGACATCACCTTCGGCCCGGTCGGCGTGTCGGCGGGCGCGGGCGCGGTGGACGCCTTGGGCTTCGCGACCGGCGCGAGCGCCGCCTTCACGACGGGCACCAGGGGCGGCTTGGCGGCGCCCCCCGGGGATGGAACGCTCGCGCTGGTCGAGACCGACGGCACGGGCGTCGTGGGCGCGGCGGCGACGGTCGCCGCCGGTACTTGCGTCTTCGCTTCCGCGACCGTGAGCGTCGTGGGCGACGCAGACGCACCGACGGGCGGTGGCTCGTTCTTGTTCACCACGACGACGGCGATCCCTGCGCTCGCGATGGCCACCAGCGCGACGCCGCCGATCAGCGCGATCGGACTGCGCTTCGGCGGCTGCAGCGGAGCCGACGTGGTGGAGAGCGGCATTCCCGTCGATCCGCGCCCGTCGGCGGGGGCGGGCGTCGCTGCCATGCGGATCTCCGCCGACTCGTCGGCGCTCATCAAGAGCGTCGGCGCTGCGAACGAGGTCGCGGCGACGTCGGTGTAGCGGCGGAAGACGTCGTAGACCTCGCGCAGATCGGGCACGCGCCCGTTGCGGTCGACGACGAGCATGCGCGAGACGAGATCGAGGACGTCGGGCGGGAGCTGGCCCGCGACGTCTCGCAGCGGCGTGATGCTGCCGCTCGTGATCACACGGAGCAACTGCCCGATGTTCTCGCCGTTGACCGGCCGCTTGCCCGCGAGGCACTCGTAGATGATCACGCCCACCGACCAGACGTCCGCGCGCTGATCGATGCCGCGATCGCCGAACACCTGCTCGGGAGACATGTAATAGGGCGTGCCGAGCATCGCGCCGGTGCCGGTGAGCCCCGCCGTCTGCGCGGCGTCCCCCTCGGTGGCCGTCAGCTTCGCGATGCCGAAGTCGAGGACGCGGAGCTCGGTCTCCTCACCGTTCTTCACGAGGAACAAGTTGTCGGGCTTGAGATCGCGATGAACGATCCCGAGCGAGTGCGCGGTGCCCACGGCCGACACGACCGGGAGGATGATGCGCGCGAAATCACGGAGTGGGATTCGGTGCTCGCGCGCCAGTCGAGCGCCGAGCGACTCCCCCTCGAGGAAGTCCATGATCATGACCGGCGCACCGTCGACGTCGCGCACGACCTCGAAGATCCGCACGACGTTTGGGTGCTTCACCGACATCGCGGCGCGCGCCTCGCGGTAGAAGCGCTTGTGCATTTCGGGGCTCGTCGCGGCGACCCCCTTGAGGAACTTCAGCGCGACGGGCGTGGACGATGGCAGGTGCACGCCGGCCCACACCATGCCCATGCCGCCCTCACCGAGAAGGCGATCGACGCGGTAGTGCTCCGCGATGACGGTTCCGGGTGCGAGTTCGGTCATCTCGTTTCCAGTCGAGCACGGGGCCGAGAGATGTGGGCGAGAAAGAGCATCGGTACTGGGCCGATGGTGGATTGGGCTGGGTCAGTTGCAGCGGTCGGCCTCGTTCGGCGGGGCCTGGTAGCAGCCGGCCGAGCAGGTGACGACCGAGACCGTCTTCCGTCCGTCGCAGGTGTAGAGCGAATTCTGGTTCACGACGCCGGAGAGCGACCTCCCGCAGATCTTGTTCACCCCGGCGAAGGGGCTGCTCACGCAGGGATCGCTCCCGATGCAGTAGTCGGGCTGCCCATCGGGAGCGGCGTAGCATCCGTTGGCGCAATAGACCGAGGTGACGAGCTTCTTGTCCTGACACCAGTAGAGCGTGTGCTGCGACGCCGACGGATCGAGGTTCGCCCCGCATGCGTTGCCGTAGCCAGCGAAGGGAAACTTCGCGCACGGATCCGCGCCGCACGCGGTCGCGCACTTCGTGTTCACGCAGCTGTTGATGGCGTTCACGCGCGCGATCTGCGACGGGTACTTGTCGGCGCAGGCCTGGCGACACGCGGTGCCCCCCGACGGGCAAGCCGATAGGCAGTTCCACAACGCCGTACAGTCGGCGACGCCGAAGCAAGCGCTCTCCTCGGTGCAGCACGCCGTGTCCGCGCAGTCGCCGCAGGTGCTCGGCGCGAAGAAGTTGCACGCCGCGGTCGGCGGGGACGCGGTGGCCGCGCCCGAGCTCTCGGTGATGGCGCCGCCACCGGTCGGGTAGCAGGCGTTCTTCGTCGCGTCGCACCCGGCGCTGCACACCTGGGAGGTCGAGATCTTCCCCGACAGACACTGGTAGAGCGTGCCGCTGTTCCCCGCGGGCGAGAGGTTCGCGCCGCAGAAGCTGCCATTGGCCTTTCCCGCGCACCCGTCGGTGGCGCCGGTCTCCGAAGCGGGGCGCGTGTCGGTCGCGACCTGCGTATCCGCGACGCGCGTGTCGGCGACGCGCGTGTCGGGCGTGCCGGTGTCCAGCGGGGGCGCAGACGAGTCCTCGCCGGTGGCGTCCTCGTCGATCACCTCCGCGTCGGCCGTGACCTCTTCGAACCCGTCGCCGGCGCTCGAGCAGCCGAGGGCGAGGGCCGACGCTCCGATCGCGACCGCGGTCATGACGAACGTCGTGCGATGGAGCTCGAACATCAGTGAATACCCTCGGACATGGCGACGGAGCTCGAGCTCACTTGCAGCGATCCGGCTCGCCGGGTGGCGCGGCGTAGCAGCCGTTGACGCAGTACACGGAGCCGACCGTCTTCTGGGCCTTGCATGTGTACAGATCGTTCTGGCGCGCCTGCGGCGTGAGGTTGCTGCCGCACGCCACGCCGTCCCACGGGTTGCTTCCGCAAGGGTCGGACGTGATGCAGTAGTCCGGCGAGCCGAGCGGCGCTGCGTAGCAACCGCCCGTGCAATAGAGCGAGTTCACTGTCTTATGGGCGTTGCAGAAGTACAGCGTGTTCTGCGAAGCCGCGGGGTCGAGGTTCGAGCCGCAGCCCTCGCCGTTGCCGGGTGCCGGGTACTTGGAGCAAGGGTCGGCGCCGCACGCGACCGAGCACTTCGTGTTCACGCAGCTGTAGATCGCGTTCACGCGTGCGACCTGGGTCGGGCGCTGGTTCGCGCAATTCTGGCGGCACGTCGCGTCTCCCGACGGACAGGCGGAGAGGCAGTTCCAGAGGAGCGTGCATTCCGACACGGCGAAGCACGCGGTCTCCTCCGTGCAGCAGTTGGTGTCGGCGCAGTCGCCGCAGGTGCTCGCTGCGAAGAAGTTGCACGCTGAGGTCGCGGGGGCCGCGGTCATGCGTGCACCGGAAGACGTGATCTCGGAGCCGCCCGTCGCATAGCACGCGTTCTTCGTCGGATCGCAGCCGGCGCTGCACACCGTCGAAGTCGAGATTTTTCCGCCCACGCACTGGTAGAGCGTGCCGGTGTTGCCCGCCGGCGAGAGATTCGCGCCGCAGTAGTACGCGTTCGGCTTGCCTGCGCAGCCGTCGGGCAAGGCGTCCGCCATCGCGTCGCGCGTGTCGGCGCCGCCGGTGTCGAGTGGCCTCGTGTCCGTGCCCATCGTGTCCGCGACCTTCGTATCGGTCACGGTGGTGTCGGCGCGGCGGGTGTCTGCGTGTCCCGTGTCGACGTACGTCGAGGACGCGTCGTCAGCCGACGCGTCGTACGGCGTGTGCTGCGCGTCCCACGGAGTCTCGTCCGCGTCCTGCTCTTCCCCTTCGCCCGCGTCGTCGTATTGCGGCGGTGGTCCCGCGACGCAGCCGGCGGCGCCCACGACCGCGCACGTCGCGACGGCAAGTCGTACCCAGAGAGCGGATCGCGTGCGCGGGCCGCGCGTGTTCGAAGCGCGAGCGTTGGTTCTCGTCCAAGCCAAAGTCCAGTCCTCCCCGCGTGAGAAACTCACGATGTACCAGACTGAGTGGGCAATCAAGCCAACGGGTTACCGGCGATTTGCGATATTTTGCAAACAACTCGAGCGTCCGGTTCGGCGGCCTGCGACCACCTCGTGGCTCCCCGGGCACCGTGTGCCGGCGGGTGGTCCGATCCGGCGTCGTCTCTGCGCGAGAGAGCCTCAGCCTCCCATCATCTCGAGGAAGGGCGCCGCACCGAGCAGCGAGGTCCCGCCGTCGATCAGGAGCGTCGTGCCGGTGACGTACGAGCCCGCGGGTGAGACGAGGAAGGTGAGCGCCTCGCAGACCTCGTCGATCGTGCCGTAGCGACCGAGCGGCACGCGCTTCTCGAGGTTCTTCTTGGCGTCGCCGGGGGCGAGCCGCGCCATGCCTTCGGTGCCGTCGATGGGCCCGGGCGCGATGGCGTTCACGCGGATGCCGAGCTTGGCCCACTCGAGCGCGAGATCGCGCGTGAGCTTCTCGATGCCGGCCTTTGCGGCGCCTGCATGGCACTGGAGCGGCGTCGGGATCTCGGCTTGGGTCGCCGTGATGCTCACGATGTGGCCGCCCTCCTTCGAGAGGTGCTCGAACGCGGCGCGACACGAGTTGAAGGTGCCGCAGAGATCGATGTCGATCACGGAGCGGAAGCCGTTCGCCGAGAGCGTCGCGGCCGGCGAGAGGAAGTTGCCGGCGGCGCTGTTCACCAGGATGTCGAGCCGACCGAACGCCGTGACGCAGCCGCGGATCGCCGTTTCGACGGCCGGGTACTGACGCACGTCGGCGGGGAAGACTGCCGCTTCGCCCCCCGCCGCGCGGATCTCGGCGGCGACGTTCTCGAGCTTCTCCGCCGTGCGTCCGAGCAGGCCGACTTTCGCGCCTTGCGCGGCCAAGCGCTTGGCGATGCCGCCGCCGATGCCGCTGCCGCCTCCGGTGACGAACGCCACCTTTCCTCGGAGGAGACCGTTCACGAAGACGCTGTTGGTGCCGCTCATGCGCTCGCTGATCTCCCGGTGCCGCGCCGGTGGCAAGCGTCCGCGCTAGAGTGCGCGAGGTCCATGTCTCGCGTCGTCGTTCTCGTGCTCGGAGCGCTCCTGTTCGGCGGCGCGCTCGCGTGTCCGAAGCCGGGAGCGGTGACGCACGCGGTCGCTCCGACGCCGACGTGGACGCCGCCCGCGGGTGGGAAGTGCGCGCTCGAGCGCCCCACCACCGAGCCGTTGATCGTCGAATGGACGTCGAGCGCGCGCGCGAAGCTCGAGGCCGTGGCGCACAAGGGCGTCGTCGTGGTGCGCTACGAGCGCTGCGAGCTCGAGGTCCTCGCCCGCTGCACGGTGCCGGTGAAATACGGATGGACGCCGATCACGCGGAAGGATGATCGCGTCCACATCCGCGACGCCGACGAGCTGTGGGCGAACGTCCCGCTCGGCGCGGGCAGCCTCGAGGGAAAGCTCGCCCGTTCGGGGGAGCTCTCGGTGCACATGACGATCGTCGGACGTTGGGAGGCCGAGCGCCCGCTCGTCCGCGTCGACGAGCTGCAGGGAGAGTGCGCGACCGCGACGCACGTCGTGAGCGCGCTGGTCGCCGGAGCGTTCGACTTCTGGGCCGGCGGCTCCGCGGAGGTGGCGGGCGGTGCTTCGGTCGCCGGGTATGGCGCCGGCGGCAAGAGCGCCTCGAAGTCGGAGCTCCTCGCGCGCGATGGCGAGGTCGCCGCGTGCGCCAAGGCGACCGGCGCGGACACGGCGCCGCCGGACGGGTGCGGCGCGCTCCTGCGCGTCGAGCTCGCGAAGCTCGGCGAGGCGAAGTCGACGTCCAACACCTGCTCCGACAAGACGACGTGGGACGGCTCGCAGTGCGCCGCCTTGGTCGTCACGAACAACCTCGAATGTCCCTCCGGGTTCGCGCTCAAGGATTCCGCGTGCAAGCCCGCCGCGAAGGACCCGAGCGCTCCCGCAGCACTCGCTCCGCCGTGCGCCTACGGGGACGCGACGGGGTGCACGAAGCGCTGCGAGGTGGACGGAGACTCCTCGAGCTGCAACGACCTCGCGCTCATGCTGTCGCGCGGTGACGGCATCGCGCAGGACGATGCAAAGGCGACCACGTACTTCCTACGCGCGTGCGATCGCGGGAGCGCCGTCGCGTGCAACAATGGCGGGATGCGCCTCGAGTACGGACGCGGCGCGGCGAAGGACGAGAGCGCCGCGGCGAACCTCTACGAGCGCGCGTGCGACGCGAACCTCGCGGCCGCGTGCAACAACCTCGCGCGCCTGTTGATCAACGGCTGGGGCGTACCGAAGGACGAAGGACGCGCCGTCGAGCTGTTCCGAAAGGCGTGCGCGACGGGCGACGCCGGCGCGTGCGCGAACCTCGGGTGGTGCTACGTGCGCGGCAGAGGCATCGCCGCCGATCGCGCCGCGGGGGTCGGCTTCCTGCGCAAGGCATGCAAGTCGGGGAACTCGTGGTCCTGCGACCGCATGAAGGATCTGAAAGAGCCGATCTAGGTCTAGGGTCTAGGGTCTAGGGTCTAGGGTCGAGAGCTCGGACACCCGAGAGGTCGTCAGTCGTCAGTCGTCAGCCCGAGCCGTGACGAGAGGTGACGAGAGCGTGCTCCGTCTCGTCTCGCTCTTCATATCGACCCATCGACCCATCGACCGTCTCGGACGACTGACGACTGACGGCCGGGCACGCGCGAGCGGCCACACGGAGACGCCTACGACTCTCGGACCCTAGACCCTAGACCCTAGACCCTAGACCTCTTCAGGCGATGAGCGCGGGAGCCGTCTCGGTAGGCTCGATGTGATCGAGCCGCTTCCGTTCGCGGAAGGAGCGTCCGGCGTCGATCCCGAACCGCTCGATGCCGGGGATCACGGCGTGCTCGAGCGTGTCGTAGAAGATCTGCCGCGAGCGATCGGGGAGGGACAATCCGAGCGCGATCTCCTCCTCGCTCGGCTTCGCCATCCCGCGCGTGTCCGGCGCGAGCGCGGGCTCGATGACGGCGAACGCGTGTACGAGGTACCGCTCGAGCGAGCGAATCACCTCCGGGTGCGCGTCGAGCCACGGACGCCAGGCCTCGAGGTAGTGGAAGCCGAACTGACCGTGCAGCACCTCGTCGGCGAGCAACCGTCGCGTCGCATCGCGGAGGAAGGGGTCCCTCGTCGAGTCGACCTCGTCGACGAGCCGCGCGACCGCCACCATCTCCGAGAGGCACGTCGTGTAGATCACGTTGCGGAGCGCGCGCTCCTCCGGCGAACACCCGCGGTGCGTCGCGAGCGGAGCGACGGTGAGGTCGGCCTGGAAGACCGGCTCGCCCCCGAGCCCCCGCACGACGTCGCCGCAGGTCTCGGTGTGTCGGAGCTCGTCCTGCGCCATGCGGAGCATCACGCACTTCGCGTCGAGCGTGGCGTTCGCCTCGAAGAGCTGCGCGGCGAGGTTCGAGAACACCGTCGTCGAACGGTGCTCGAACTGCATGCGCTGGTGCCACATCTCCCGCGCGCTCGCGACTGCGCGCGGATCCCACGCGCCCGCGTCGAACGTGGGCACGAGGGTCTGGGTGCGCCGAATGCCCTCGTCGAGGGCTCGATACTCCTTGTGGAGCGGGGTCCCGGACGAGGCGATGGTCACCAGTGCGTCTGCCACGTCCCCCTCCACACCTTCCGCCTGCCGCGAGCTCTCGCGACTCAGCCTAGCGCTCAGACGAGCATCTCCGCCAACGCGCGGATGGTGAGCGGCGCCGACTACCCGAGCCTCACGCCGCGAGCTGCCTCTCGCCTTCCTCCGCGAGGGCGACCGCGAGCTGCTTCCGCGCGCGATGCAGGCGCGACATGACCGTGCCGATCGGGACGTGGAGCATGTCGGCCGCGTCCCGATAGCTGCGGTCCCCGACGTCCACCATCAGCACGACGTCGCGGAACGCGGTCGGCAGCTCGTCGAGCGCGCGGCGGACCTTCGGCGAGAGGTCGCGCATCGAGCCGTCGATCGTCTCGCCGTCCTGCGCCGTCCACGCGCAGGGATCGACGGTGAGCGAACGCACCGCGTCGCGCTCGCGACGACGACGACGCCAGCTCGTGACGAAGAGGCTGAACACGATCGTCTGCGCCCACGATCGGAGGTTCGTGCCCGGCGTGAACTGCTCGCGGAAACGGAGCGCGCGTTCGATCGCGTCCTGTACGAGATCGTCCGCGGCGGCGTCGCTGCGTGTGAGGCGGAGCGCACGCGCGCGCAGATCGGGGCGGAGCGCGAGGAGCGCGCGCACGAACTCCGGCTCGGGCATCGCGCTCCGGAGTGCGGTGGCCGACTTCGAGGGGAGATTCGAGGAGAACGAGGCGGCACAGGCGAACGTGTCGAGCATGACGGTCCTTTCGGGGACAAAGGTCCCCTGCTCGTCGCCGCACATGGCGGAGACGACCGGGTGATCGAGAGGCGGCGTCGCGAGCGGCCTACCTGTCGTGGGACAGAATCGGAGGTCGCCGCGCGAGAGCCTCGGTCGGCTCGGGAGGACGCTTCAGCAAGCTGCGGACCAAACGGCGAGATCGCACATTTCCCGCGAGATCCTCGCGGCGTGGCGCGCGAGACGCTGCCACTTTGACACGCATGCGGGGCTGATTCGCCAACTCCGACGTTCCGCGCAGTCGTCCGAGGCACGTCCCGACACGTCTGCACCCGGCAAGTCGCGAAGGCCTCGCTCGCTCGCCCCCGCCGCGACGACCCCGCGATACCCCCACCATACCCCACGATGATGCGAAGCCGCGCTTGCTCGGGGAGCCCGCGTACCGTAGGCCTCTTCTTGGATGGCTCGTTCCCGCTCGACCGATGCGCCCGATCCCGAAGCCCTTCGGGCGACGATCGAGCGCGCGCTCCGCCGAGAGGATCCCGACGGCTACGTCATCCCCATGCTCGAGCGTCTCCAGACGATCGTGCACGAGGGGAGCGATCACCGACACTTCGCGGATCGACGCCTCGCCGAGCTGCTCCTCGAGTCGGCCCCCTGGCGCGCGGCCGTGCACATCCGACGTCTGCTCGCGCGCACGACGGTCGACGAGCTCGGTCGCACGGGCGACGACGACGACGCGCACTGGGCGCTCATGGGCCTCGCGCAGGCGCTGCTCGGCAACCACCGGTTCGCCGCGCTCGCGTATCGCAACGCGCTCGCGATCGACCCCGGCAACCCGTGGTACGCGCACAACCTCGGCCACATCCTCGACGTCGCGCTCGATCGTCCGCACGATGCGGTGAAGCACCTCGAGCTCGCGCACAAGCGCGTCCCCGACGCGACGCCGATCACCTGCTCGTACGTCCACGGGCTGTGGAGGGTGGGGCGCCTCGACGAGGCGCGACGGGTCCTGCAGCCACTGCTGGCGAAGCACAGCCACGATCCCGACGTATGGGCGCTCGCGGCGCAGCTCGATCGTGACGCTCAGGCCGCGAAGGCGAACAAGAGGAAGCGCAAGAAGGTGCCCCGCGTGAAGACCGCGGGATCCTGACGGCCCGTCGAACGAGCATGGTGCGCGCCGCGCGGACGTTCGCATCGCTCGCGTTGCTCGCGCTCCTCGCCTGCAGCGTCGCCGCGTCGGGGTGTCGTTGCGGCAAGGGCGAGACGAAGATCGGCGAGAAGCGCGCGTTCGCGTGCGCGGAGGTCCCGTCGAAGGACGCGAAGTCGGAGGTCGACCTCGGCGACGGGAAGCGGCTCGTGCGCGACGGCGTGCGCGTCGAGCTGCGCGGGGTCGCGCCGGACGCACCGGTCGCGGTGCTGTCGTTCGACGGTGGTGCATCCGAGCTCGCGCTCTCGCCAGACCTCGCGGCCGTGTTCGTCGTCGGGCTCGGCGCGTTGCCTCGCGAGCCGCTCGCGCGCGCGCTCGGTGCGCTCGCGAAGAAGGTCCCGCTCGTCGTCGTGGTCGCCGGACCCGAGGACGAGATCGATCAGGTCCGCGCTGCGCTCGCGGACGGGGGCCCGCGCGTCGTGGACGGCGGTGTGCTCCGCATCTTCGCGCTCGCGGGCCTCGAGCTCGTGACGCTGCCCGGCTCCGACGATCCGTCGACGCTGCCCGATCACGGCCGCGGGTGCGTGCTCCGCCGCGACGACGCGCAGGCGCTCGCCGCGAAGCTCGGGATCTCGCCGCCGCAGCGCCCGCGGCTGGTCCTCTCGTGGGCCGCGCCCTCGCGCGGAAAGGACCGCCCCGTTGCTGCCGACGCGCTGTCGAACGTCACCGGGTGGATCATCGCCGGGCCGCTCGATCGCGACGTCCCCGCGGAGCTCGTCGTCGCGGCCGGGGCATCGTCCGTGCTCGTCCCGACGCCGCGCGCCTCGATCCCCCGCACGACGTCCACGCCCTCGCTCGTCCCCCCCGGGTGGCTCGTCGTCCGCGCCGATCCTGCGCAGGGTGGCCCAGGCGTCTCGATCCGACGCATGGCGAGCGGTTCATAGGAGGGGCTTTCCTTAACGACGCGAGTTCGTCACGATTCACCCGATGCGACCCTCCTCCGCCACGTCGTTCCTGCTCGTGAGCATCCCCTTCGTGATGCCCTTCATGATGGTCGCGTGCGGAAGCTCGAACCCGCCGCCCGTCACGGCGGAGCCCGCGGGCAGCACCAGCGTCGCGAGCGGCGGGACCGGGCCGACTCACCCGCCGTGCAGCGACGCGCCGGTGAACCCCGCCGACGTGATCGCCAAGGAGCCTGCGATCCTCAACGCGTGCCTCGCGTCGGCGGGGAAGGGCGCGCCGAACCCGTGCGGCTCCGCGAAGATCGCCATCGAGGTCGGGAAGGACGGTCGCGTCACCCGCGCCGAGGTCGCGCAGTCGACGCTCTCCGAGGGCGCCACCGACTGCATCAAGGCACGCCTCGCGGCGATGCAGTTCGCCTGCCCGAAGGAGGGGAGCGGCACTTATACGATCCCGGTGGGCATGCCGGTCGGGGGCTGTCCGGGAATGCCCGCGCCGGCGCCGTGACCACGTGACCCTGCCGTCGCTCGCGACGCTCGCTCGACGCGTGCTCGACGATGCCGAGGTGCCCCGCGGCGCGACCGTGCTCGTCGCCTGCTCCGGAGGTCTCGACTCGCAGGTCCTCCTCGACGTCCTCGGACACGTCGCGACCACGAGCGCGCGGGGGCGTCAGACGATCGACCGCATCCGTGTGGTGGCCTGCGGCGTCGATCATGGTCTGAGAGACGAAGCAACGTCGGAGCTGGGACACGCCGCGGAGCTCGCAGCGTCGCGCAGCGTGCCGTTCCACGTCGTGCGCGTCGCCGTCGCGCGCGGCTCGAACCTCCAGGCACGCGCGCGCGAAGCGCGATACGAGGCGCTGCGGAGCGTGGCGGCGCGTGTCTCGGCCGTGCGGATCGCGACCGGACATCACCTCGACGATCGCGCCGAGACGGTCCTGATCCGAATCTTGCGCGGGGCGCCGATCGAGGGGCTTGCCGTGCTCCCGCCCGCGTCCCATGACGTTCTCCGTCCATTGATCCACGCACCTCGAGCCCAGCTCCAGGCGCATGCTCGGAGAAGGCAACTCGACTGGTCGGACGATCCGTCGAATGTCGATCGGCGTCACCTCCGTACGCGGGTGCGGCACGAGGTGATCCCGCTCCTCCGTACCCTCGACCCTCGGATCGACGAGCACCTCGTCGGTCTCGCCGAGGGCGCGC
>JBKJQC010000323.1:0-6875 GCA_046593995.1 Polyangiales bacterium | reverse complement strand
GGGCGGAGCGACGCAGTACGCCGGCAACACCGGCGTCGGAACCTCGATCACGAACCCGGGCCCGGCATCGCAGAAGAGCCGCGGTGGACTCTACGCCGCGATCGCAGTCGTCGGCCTCTGCCTCGTCGGCGGCGGCGCCTTCGCGATCTTCGGCAACTCGTCCGAGGTTCCGCCGAAGAACGACACATCGGGTGGGAGCACGCAGACGAACAAAGCAGAAGATGCCGTCGGTACGGTGAAGACGCCCAAGCCGAGCCCGACTCCCATCGTGACGCCGGCTCCGACCCCGCCTGCGACGGATCCGACGCCCGCCCCGAAACCGACGGCGACGCCCACGGGTCCGAAGAAGTGGCCGACTGCTCCGACCACCCCGGTGACGGCACCGAAACCGACGCCATCGCCGACGCCGTCGATCATCATCCCGACGATCCCGACGATCCCGGTGACGGCACCGACGCCGAAGAAGCCGAAGCCGAGCCCCGATGGGCCGGACTGAACCGCCGCGCGCTCCGGGGACGTCGGCGCCGTCCGTTGGTGCTTTCACTGCGTGAAGCTGGCCGCTACGCTGCGGTCGCCATGAATAGAGTCCGGAACGCGCTCGGGGGGGCAGTGTTGATCGCGGCGTCGTTGGCGGGAAGCCTCGCGCACGCCGACAACACGCTGGAGTCGGATCAGTTCTTCAGCAAGGGCATGGAGGCGATGGGGGCGAACAACTACGCCCTCGCGTGTCCGCTCTTGCAGCGGTCGGTCGATCTCAAGCCGCGCGCGGGTGCGCTCTTCCAGCTCGGTGATTGCTACGACCGCGGCGGACGGCCCGCGTCCGCCGTCGCGGTGTACTCGCGCGCGCTGTCGTTCATCGGCAACCTGCCGCCCGAAGAAGCGGGCAGCGAGACGAACGTCGCCCGCGTCACGCACATCAAGGATCGCCTCGCGGTGCTCAAGCCGATCATCCCGACGGTGACGCTGATGTTGCCGGCGGGGCTGCCTCCGGGGACGACCGTGAAGCTCGACGGCCGCGAGCTCCCGCTCGAGACGCTCGGTCTCCCGTGGGAGGTCGATCCGGGCGAGCACATCGTCGTCGCGCAGATCCCGGGTGGGCCCGAGGCAACGACGAAGTTCGCCATCCAGATCAACGAGAAGAAGTCCGTCGAGGTGCAGGTCCTGGCAAAGCCCGCGGACCCGCCGCCGAACCCGAATCCCAACCCCAATCCGAACCCGGCGCACGACACGGGCACCTCGTCCGGCGCGCCGACGGCGGCGTACGTCGTAGGCGGCATCGGCGTCGTGGGGCTGGCGGTCGGCAGCATCGCCGGAATCATCGCGCTCTCGAAGTCCGGCACGGTGAAGGACAACTGCGTCGAGACGATCTGCAACCAGCAGGGATACGACGCGGCGACCAGCGCGAAGGGCGCTGCGACGATCAGCACCGTCGGCTTCGTCATCGGCATCATCGGCGTGACCGTCGGCACCATTCTCTACCTCTCCGCGCCCAAGGCCGACGCGACGCAGCAGACCGCCCTCGTCGTGCCGAAGCGGCCGAAGTGGGAACCGGTCGTGGGCAAGACCAACGGCGGCGCTTTCTTCGGCCTGCAGGGAGAGTTCTGAGATGTCGCTTCGACGATTCCTCCAAGCGAGCACGGCGCTCTTCGTGATCGCTGGGCTCGCGAGCTGCGCCGCGATCGCCGGGGTCGACAAGGAGTTCGCGCTCTCGTTCTCCGGCGACGAGACGGGCGCGGAGACAGGTGACGAGGTCGGCACCGAAGTCGGCGGCGAGACCTCGACCGAGACCGATCCGCCTGACACGGGACCGCCCTGCAAGGAGCCGGGAACCGGGACCTCGCCGACCTACGGCACCACATACGGGCAGTCGTGTGCGGGCGGTCTCACCTGCGGCGCAACGAGCTGCTGCGAGTACACCCAGATCCCGGCCGGCACCTATCCGCAAGGCTACGCGCCGGCGGCGTACCCGTCGGGCACCGCGACCGATCCGAACGAACAACCCGAGCACCAGACGAGCCTCGCCGAGTTCCAGCTCGACACGCTCGAGGTCTCGGTGAGCCGCTTCCGCAAGTTCGTCACGGCGTACAACACGGGTTGGAGACCGCCGATGAACGCCGGCGCGAACCCCGCGATACCGGGCTCAGGCTGGAAGAGCGAGTACACCGCTGCACTTCCCGCGAGCGGAAGCGCAATGACGACGGCGATCAAGGCGTGCGGCAACCCGGCGGCGATCGTCACCTGGACCGATACGCCGGGCTCGAGCGACAACAAGCCGACCAACTGCGTCAACTGGTACGAGGCCTTCGCCTTCTGCATCTGGGACGGCGGACGCCTCCCGACCGAAGCGGAGTGGGAGTACGCCGCCGTCGGCGGCAGCGAAGATCGCCTCTACCCGTGGGGATGTGCCGCGCCCGACCTCATGCGCGCGGCATATGACTGCAAGTACGGGGGCGGCACCGACTGCGACAAAGCGACGGTCGGCCAGATCGCGAACGTCGTTTCGCTCACGCCCGGCAAGTCCCGCTGGGGCCAGTACCACATGGCGGGAAACATGACGGAGTGGATGCTCGACGGCTACGACGGCGAGTTCTACAAGAAGAAGTCTGCCGGCTGCGCTAACTGCTACGGCGCCGATTACACGTCGGGAGCGAGCCTTCGCAGCGCCACGTGGCGGCACGACCAAACCGACTATCTGCGCGGGGCGTTCCGCAACTACGCGACGGCACGCACCGATCGCTTCGACGACACCGGCATCCGCTGCGCGCGGTGAGACTCGCGCGCGCGCGACCTGAGAGAGCGCGGGGCGAACAGACTGCATGATGCCCCCGAGCGGGTTCGTCCCGCCGCGCAGTGGGATCGACGCGCCCAAGAGCTTCGTGCTCTTGCGAGTGCTGCGCCCCTATCTGCTGCGCTACCGGGGGATGGTCGCGCTCCTCTTCCTCGCGCTCCTCGTCGACAGCGTGATCACCACCGTGATCCCCTTCGCGACCGGGTTCGCGATCGATCGCGCGATCCTGCCGCCGAACTATCCGCTCCTCTTTCGCATCTTCGCGGTGTGCGCGAGCGCGATGCTCGTCGGTGCGGGGTTCGCGATCACGCGCGACTACCTGTACGCCCGCCTCGGGTCGCACGTACGTCTCGACGTGCAGGGGGACATGCTCGCCCACCTGCAGCGGCTCCCGCCTTCGTATTACGCGCGCGTGCCGCAGGGGGACATTCTCGCGCGGTTCTCGAGCGATCTCGCGACGCTCGACAACACCATCGTCGTGAACCTGCCGGCAGTGGCGATCTGCGGGCTCATCGTCGCGATCAACACGACGGCGCTCTTCCTCGTCGAGTGGCGGCTCGCGACGCTCGCCCTGGTCGTGCTGCTCCTCTCGCTCTCCGGCCCGCGCCTGCTCGCACCGAGGGCCGCGGCCCACGGTCGCGAGCTCCGCTATCACGAGGCGCGCGCGCTCACCCTCGTCCAGCAGAACGTCGAGGCCCAGGCGCTCGTGCGGGCGTACGAGATGGAAGAGCCGCAGCGCATGAGCTTCCACGGACAGCTCGGGCGCGTCTTCAAGAGCGGCGTGCGCTTCCACTTCATCAACAACCTCGTCGGCCGTACACCGGTGCTGAGCATCGCCTTCTTGCAGATCGGGCTGTTCTCGCTCGGCGCGTACTGGGCTGCGAAGACGGTGATCACCGTCGGCGCGCTCACGTCCTTTCTCCTCTACTTCAACAACGTGCTGACGGCGGTCTCGGAGGTCTCCTACAGCATCCCCAACCTCATCGCCGCCGACGCTGGCGCGCGTCGCATCCAGGAGCTGTTGTCGGAGCCCCCCGAGGCCGCGGACGCCGTCGACGCGACGCCGATGGCCCCGCTCGCGACCGAGATCCAGCTCGAGGACGTGACCTACTCGTGGACGGGCGACGATCTCGCGCTCATCCGGGTCGACCTCCGCATCCCGCACCAGACGCTGCAGCTGCTCGTGGGTCCGAGCGGTAGCGGGAAGAGCACGCTCCTGCGCCTCCTCGCGCGCCTCCACGATCCAGGGACGGGCGCGATCCGATTCGACGGGCGCAGCGTCCGGAGCGCCACGCGGTCCTCTCTCCGGCAGCAGATCGCGATCGTGTTCCAGGGAGATCACCTGCTCCCGGGGACCATCCGCGAGAACATCGCCGCCGGACGACCGCTCTCGGACGAGGAAGTGATCGACGCCGCGCGCCTGGTAGAGGTCCACGAGGCCATCGACCGTCTCGCCAACGGATACGCGACGCACGTCGGGGACGGCCTCGGGCTCACCGCCGCACAACAGCAGCGCATCGCCATCGCGCGCGCGCTCGCCGGGCGCCCTCGCCTCCTCTTGCTCGATCAGGCGACGACGGCGCTCGACGGTCCGGGCGAGGCGCGCCTCTTCCGACTGCTCGCGTCGATGCGCGGAGAGCGTACCATCATCGCTGCGACCACTCATCTGCGTCACGCAGCGCTCGCGGATGGCGTCATCGTCCTCGACCGGGGCAAGCTCGTCGCGCACGGAGCGCACGCCGAGTTGATGGAACGCTCGCCCGAGTACGTCGCGCTCATGCACGAACACACGCAGTCGTCGTCGCACGAGGAGCAGCCATGAACGCTCGGGTCACAGCCGCGAAGAAGCGCGTCGCAAAGGCGCCCGAGAAGCGGCAGCCGCGGCTCGGACGAACGCTCGGACCGGTCGACTCCCTCGAGGATCACCTCCCGGAAGAGTGGTGGAAGACGGTCTTCACGAAGACCTATCTGATGACCGACGGCGACGTCGTCGAGAACGCCGACAACACGCGCGAGGACATCGACCTCGTCTCGAAGATCGTCCCGCTCTCGCCGGAGACGCGCGTGCTCGACGTCTGCTGCGGCCAGGGGAGACACACCCTCGAGCTCGCGAGCCGCGGCCTGCGCGCGCTCACGGGCGTCGACCAGTCGCGCGAACTCCTCACGATCGCGCGCAAGCGAGCGCGCGAGGCTGGCTTTCGGGAGACCGACGCGCGCTTCCTCGAAGCGGACGCCCGCGCACTGCCGCTCGAGGACTGCTCGATCGATCTCGTGATGCTGCTCGGCAACTCCTTCGGGTACTTCGCCAGTCAGGCCGACGACCGCGCGGTGCTCGCGCAGGTCCGTCGGGTGCTCGTCCCCGGCGGCGCGCTCTTGCTCGACCTCACCGACGGAGCGCAGGTGCGCGCGACGTTCGAGCGCCGGTCGTGGGAGTGGATCGATCGACGGCACCTCGTGGTGCGCGAGCGTCAGCTGAGCCGGGATCAGCGACGGCTCGTGTGCCGTGAGGTCGTGATGCACGCGTCGAAGGGCGTGGTGGTCGACCAGTTCTACGCCGAGACGCTGTACACGCGCGACGACCTGCGCGCCCTGCTCGAGGGGAACGGGTTCCGCGCCGTGGAAGTGCACGGCGCCGACTCGTGGTCGTCCACACGAGAGCAAGACCTCGGGATGATGGCCGCGCGCATGGTGATCACCGCGCGCGCTTGATCACTCGTTGCTCTCGCTGCTCCCCTCGCTGCTCCCGGAGTCGGTCTCGGATCCCGAGCTCCCGCTGGAGCTGCCCGAGCTCTCCGAGCCGGAAGAGCCGGACGACGACGCCGCCGGAGTGGACGTCTGCGCGGCCTCGTTGCACGACTTGGTGCACGCGTCGTGGCTCGTGTTGCAGGACGTCTGGCAGTCGCCGTCGCCGTTGCATCCCGAGTTGCACGAGTCGTGCGACTCACTGCAGGACGAGTAACAGTTGCCGCCACCGCCGCCGCCGCCGCTCGACGGCTCCGAGGCCGCGGTCTCGGGGGGGGGCGTGTACCCCCCGCCGCAAGCGGCGAGAGCGGTGAGACCGGCTGCAAAGATCAGGTGCATCGCCTTCATCGATTTGCGTTCCTCCCACTGGGAGCGCAGCTCCCGCTCGGAGCATAGCAACGTCGCGACTACACTGCGTCGAATGGTGCGGCTCCCCGGCGGGACCATGATTTCCGGCCAGTTCCGGCTGCAACGTTCGCTCGCCGAGCGTGCGACGAGCTCCGTGTACGTGGCGGACCAGCTCAGTGTCGGACGCCAGCGCGCGCTGAAGATCATGGACCCGACGGTCGCCCGCGACCCGCGCGTGCGTGAACGATTCGTGCGCGAGGCGCAGGCCGCCGCGCGCGTCGAGAGCGCGCACATCGTCGAGGTGGTGGCGATCGGCGTGGACGAGGCGATCGGCGCCCCGTGGGTTGCGATGGAGCTCCTCGAGGGAGAGGATCTCGCGCAGCGGATCGCGCGCGAAGGCCCGCAGTCTCGGAGCTCGGTGCAGGACATCCTCGAGCAGGTCTGTCACGCGCTGTCGGCGGTGCACGCGAGCGGGATCGCGCATGGCGATCTGCGACCCGAGAACGTCTTCATCTCGCACACGCGTGGTCAGTCCACGGTGAAGCTCCTCGGCCTCGGGCTCGCCAGCGCCGTCGCGGAGGCGCGGCGTACCGTCGATGCCAGCGCGCTCGCGGGATCCCCCGCGTGGATGGCGCCGGAGCAGATCCAAGGACGCGCGGCGACGGCGGCGAGCGACGTCTGGTCGCTCGGCTTGCTCTCGTTCTACATGCTGACCGGGCAGCTGTTCTGGCGTGCACCGCCGAACGTCGCGTGGCAGCTCGTCGGCGAAGTGCTGAGCGCGCCGATGCCCACCGCTTCGCAGCGCGCGCGCGAGCTCGGGGTCGGGGGGCGGGTGCCGGCGACCCTCGACGACTGGTTCTCGGCGTGCGTGGCGCGCGAGCCACGCCAGCGGTTCGTGGACGCTCGCATCGCGTGGGCGACGATGGCGAGCTGGATCGCGACCTTGCCCTCAGCAGTCGGGCCCGAAGCAGCCGTCACCGGACTGGCTCCCGGTCCG
>JBKJQC010000302.1:0-3436 GCA_046593995.1 Polyangiales bacterium | reverse complement strand
GCGCAGCGCGGCGAGCGCGTGTTCGTCGACTGGCTGCGCAACAACCCCGGCTCGACGGTGGTCGCCCCTTACTCGTTGCGGGCGCGTGCCGGTGCCAACGTCGCGACGCCGATGACGTGGGACGAGGTCGAGACGATGAGGCCCGACGCCTTTGCGATCGACGACGTCGCGCGGCTCCTCGAGCGCCCCGACTCCCTGGCTGCGCTCGCACCGCAGCCGCCGCAGCGCTTCGTGTCCGCGATCGACGCAGCGTTCGAGCGGTCCGGCCTCGTGCTCGAGACGTTCGACCGCTTCCGGTCCTAGTGCGGCGTGTCTCCTGATGCGCCGCGGTCGCTTCGTATCGAGAACGAGCGAACGAGGCGCAACGAAGGAGTGACTGCAGAGACCGTGTCACATCGAGATCGCGTCGCGCAACGCAGCAATCGCTGCGGGTCACTGATGCCTCGATCGCTCACGCAGGATCGCGAGCGTCGCCATGCACGCGCCGTGGTCGGCGCATATCGGCGTCTTTTGATTTCTGTGTTTTACGTCACGGGTGCTTCGAGTGCGTCACCTTCCACACGCTCGCACCCGGTGAGAGCGCGAGGACCAGCGGGCTCGACTTCTCGTCGAAGGTCTTCACGGTCACGGAGGGACCCCATTCGACCACGGGATTGAGCGCGTCCGGATCGAGGCTCGGCATCGTGAAGCAGCCCGTCGCTGGCTCGCTCGCAGCCGCTCCGTTCTTGTCGACGCGGAGCACCCAGTAATCGACCGCGCCGCACTCCACGTTCGCCCCCGAGCGCCCTGCCACGAGGAGCTGCACCTGTGTCTCGGTGGTGTGGTTCGCGACCAGGTGGAAGTCGACGGCATCCTTCACGGCACGATGCGCGTTCGAGCACGCGAGCAACTTCGTCTTCGACTTGGCTGCGCAGTCGCGCGGATAAAGCACATTGCCATCGAGCTCGATGACCTGGATCTGCGGCGGTACGTTCTTGTCCCCGACGCGCGAATCCGCGAACCGCACGACGAGGTGCTTGCCGTGGATGTCTGCTTCGAGCGGAGCGTTCTTCTTCATCGGAGGTGCGGTCGCGACCTTCGGCGGCGGCGGCGAGCTGCAGGCGGCCAGCATCGCGACGAACGCAACGAAGCACATCGTGGCAGTGCGTGTACGTCCCATGGCGGGCAGAATACCCACAGGCCGGCGAGGCGCGCGCCTCGACGTCTCCGGCGACAGGCGAGGGGAAGCTCGAAGCGGTCACTGCACGGGCTCCTCGCTCGTTTCCGGGCGCAGCGGCGACGGAGAGCTCGACGTCGCTGCCACCGTCGACAGCGGATTGGTTTCGAGCGGCGTGACGGTGTTCCTCGACCGCCGGACGCACCGCACGTCCCCGGTCACCCAGGCGGCGACCAGGCCACTGGCGCCGAGAGGTTCGGACCGACGCGGCGCGACGACCATCGATGGTCATCGCCACTCGGAGCGGCGCCTCTCGAGATCCCCGAGATCGGGTGCCGCCACCGTGTGGACCGGCTGCGACGCGATTGTGTGGGGCGGTCAGCGGGTCAGCGGCGGGCGCTGGGTCGGCGATGGCACCGGCGCGCGCTTCCGCCCCTGAGACGAAGGACTACTTTGGAACTCGGGCGGCGGCATGGCCGCGGTCGTTACCTCGGATCGAGGGCTCCTCGCCCTGGGGGGTGAAAGGAACCTGCGAGGAGCGGTCGTTAGCAGTTCCATGAGCAACTCGAACCGCGCTGGCTCCCTCTTCGCCTCCCGCCCCGACTGGGCGACCGTCTTCGCCGCCGCGGTCCTCGGCGGCTCGATCGTCTTTGCGGCCGGTCGCATCCAGGCGCCCGTCGCGCATCACGCGGCGACGATCGCCGCGGAGCGCGCTGCACCGTGCCAGGAGCTCGCGGCTCCACCGGCCGCCGTCGTGCGCGTGCTCGTCCGCCCGCTCGAGGTCGCTCCCCCGCCCGACGTCGAGATCCTCGACCTCTCGGACGTGCGCGACGACAGGGTGGTGGAGGCAAAGATCGCCGAGACGAAGCCGGCCGTCTTCCGCGCCGCCGCACCGCGCGCACCGCGGACCGCACGACGCGCGCACGCTTCGGCCGTCGCAGTCAACATCGAGACGAGCAGCGCGATCGCATCGCTCGACGAGCCCGGGTTCTGAGCACGCTCTCGAGACTCTGGCGTGCGTTGGAAAGCATCTGCGCGAGCGGCACCGCCAGGCGACGGGGCGCGAACAGCGCGAAGAGGAGACCTCTGGGTCAGTCGGCCCCTCGGGCCCTAGCGCGGATCTGCGCGATTGCGGGGCCCGTGCGCAGCGTGTACCGCGTCGTCGTGGGCGCGGGGCTCGTCCGCAGGAGGCGCACCTCTTCGCCGCCTTCACGCGCGGCGATCTCGACGACGTCGGTGTCGAGCGCCGCCTCGTCGTACGCGACCGCGACGGAGTCCGCCTGCGCATGCGAGGGGCGCGCGCCGACCGTGGTGATCTCGATCCACAGATCCTTCTGCTCGGGGTGCTCGAAGCGGAGGACGCGTCTGCGGACTCGGGGATCGTCACGGTGAACGGTGTCGCCCCCGTCGCGTGGAATCCGCTGCTCGCCGGTGCGGCGCGGTACCCCGACGCAGTCCTTTCGAGATGGACACCGGTCGCGAACCGCGCGGCGAACGCCGGCATGCGGCGCACCGTCGCGATCGCGATCGGCACCGCGGCGGGCGCGAGGTTCACGGCGGCATCGCCCGGCATCTCGCTCCGAGCACGAGAGCAGCCGAGCGCGAGGGTGAGTGCTCAGGCCGAGGGTGAATCGGGACACGCCGCAAACCCACCAGAGGTCCCGCCGGTCCACAAGCAAGCGAAGAGCTGCCGGCCTGTGAAAATTTGTATTCGACGCGTGTCGGCGTGCGCCGTACTCGTTCGTCGTCAGGAGGACCGCACCCCATGCTCTACGCCATCCTTTGCTACGACTCCGAAGACGTCGTCGGTGCCTGGACGCAGGAAGAGGACGCCGCCGCGATCCAGAAGCTCGGGGTCGTGCAGGAGAAGCTCGCGAAACAGGGGAGGCTCGGCCCCGTCGCGCGGCTCATGCCGACGACGGCGGCGACGACGCTCCGCAAGGGGAAGGAGTCGCTCGTGATCGACGGTCCGTTCGCCGAGACGAAGGAGCAGCTCCTCGGCTTCTTCATCGTCGAGTGCGCGAACCTCGAGGAGGCGCTCGAGGCCGCGCGCGAGCTCGGACGCGCGAGCTCGTCGCTCGGCTCGTACGAGATCCGGCCGCTGTCGCTGTTCCAACCGGGGAGCCTCGCGAGGTGACCGAGCTTGCCTGGATCGATGCCGCGCTCACCGGCGCGAGGTGATCCGCCGATACGCGCGGTAGACCGGCTCCCACATCTGCGCGGCGATGCGTTCCTCGAGCACGTCGTCCGCGCACGGCTCGGCGACCGCATCGCGCTGAG
>JBKJQC010001299.1:0-6557 GCA_046593995.1 Polyangiales bacterium | reverse complement strand
AGTCCGCGCCCCCCGGCTGTCGACTCCGTCGAACCCTCGACGAGTCGAGAGGAACACGGAGGCACGGAGGCGCGGAGGGACGCGGAGGATCGAGCAGTCTGCCGATCGGGGCAACGGCGTCGATGTCGCGATCGCGGCAGCGACCTCGTGGTACGCGCGCGGCAGCACACTCTCGGCCTCCGTGCCTCCGTGCCTCCGTGTTCAATCCGGGTCTCGACAGGGGGTGGGGACGGTGGCGCGGCCAAGGCAGCCCGGGGGCCCTTTCTCTCGTTCGCGTGTCCTCTGTCGATCTAGGTCGACGAGAACGTCACGTGGAACGCGGGCGCCTTGCCCGCCTTCGGCGTGTAGATGACGTCGATCACCCGCGCGACGTCCCCCATCGGCAGCGCCGGCGGGACGTGCAGCACGGCCTGGTTCGGGGTGCCCTTGGCCACCGGATCGGCGACCAAGGTCCCGCGCGCGAGGCCGACGGCAAAGGCCTTCGTCACGGCCTCGGCGAGCTGCTTGTCCCCGCCGGCCAGCGACACCGACGCGACGTCCTCGGTCTTCGTGCCGGTCTGCCACTCGAGCCGCGCGTTCTTCGCGCCGTCGTCGACGCGCACGTGGAGCACGGTCGCCTCCTTCGGCACCTCTTTCCCCTTCTCGCCCGGCGTCTGCGTGGAGGTCGCGAGCCGACCGCTCGCCGTCCACACCGCCGTGATGAGCAAGAACGAGATCGCCACCATCAAGAGGTCGATGAAGGGGGCCATGTTGATCTCGCGATCCACGCTCCGCTTCCCGCCTCGCCCACCCGAGCCCTCACCCGAAGACACACCCGCCATGTCGTCACCTCCCGATGCTCGGAGCGAACACGGCCGCGCGCAGAAGTTCCCGGCATCCCAACCGCGGCCGGTGCGTGCTAGAGCGCCGACATGAAGGTCCTCGTCACCGGCGGCTCCGGCTTCCTCGGCTCGCACGTCGCCGAGCAGCTCGTGAAGAAGGGGCATCAGGTCAGAGCACTCGTCCGCAAGAGCTCGAACACGAAGTTCCTCGCTGGCCTCTCGCATCTGGGTGAGCGCGTCGAGCTCGCGTACGGCGCCGTCGAGGACAAGGACGCGGTCGCGAAGGCTGCGGACGGCGTCGAAGGCATCGTGCACAGCGCCGGGCTGGTGAAGGCGAAGCGCCCCGAGGAGTTCGTCGCGACCAACGTCGACGGCACGCGCAACTTGCTCGAGGTCGCGCTCGACCGTCGCAAGGAGATCAAGCGCTTCGTCCTCGTGTCCTCGCTCGCCGCGCACGGGCCGTCGCACGACGGCGCGCCCATCGCGCACGACTGCGCGCCTTCGCCCGTCACCGAGTACGGACGCTCCAAGCTCGCGGCCGAGAAGCTCGTCACCGCAGCGAAGGACGATCTCTCGGTGACGACGATCCGTCCGCCGACGATCTACGGGCCGCGCGATACCGAGATGCTCGCCTTCTTCGAGGCGATGTCGATGGGCGTCTTCCCGATCATGGGCGGCGGGACGCAGAAGCTCTCCGTGATCTATGCCGAGGACTGCGCGCGCGCCTGCATCGCGGCGCTCGAGGTCCCGCACGAGAGCCGCCGCGCCTACTTCGCCGAACACGGCGGCGCCTACACCCTCGGCGAGATGGCCGATCTCTACCTGCAGGGGTCGGGCAAGAAGGTCTTTCGCTTCCCCGTCCCGATGGCGCTCGTGCGGGTCGCCGCGCTCGGGAACGAGCTCTATGCGAAGCTCCGCAACGAGGCGCGCATCTTCACGCGCGACAAGGTGAACGAGATCGCGGCGCCGCACTGGGTCTGCTCGTCTCTGCCGATCCAGAAGGACCTCGGGTGGACGCCGGAGACCTCGTGGGCGGAGGGGTCGAAGAAGACGGCGGCGTGGTACCGCGAGAACGGCTGGATTCGCTGAATCACCGGTCGCGAGTCACGAAATCGGCGTGCTCGATCGATTGAACACGGAGGCACGGAGGCACGGAGGTCCGTGAAGTGCTGCCGCACGCCTCTGTCCGATGTCTTCTCCGCTCTTGCTTGCGCCCCTGACCACGCCACCCAGCAAACAGAGCAAACAGGGAAGCGGGGAGACGGGGAGACGGGGAGGCTCGAGCAGTCTGCCGATGCTGTGAACTGGGGGGCGGACCGGATCGCGTCGAGGAGCGACGAGCGGGCGCGGCTGCGATCGGCAGACTCTCGAACCTCCGTGCCTCCGTGCCTCCGTGTTCAATCGGATCTGCGGTCGGGCGATCGAGAGTCACCTCGGTCATCTAGACATCAGGGCGCGAGGCGCATGCGGCGTTCGGTGAACTCCGTCTCGTCCCACGGGGTGTCGCGCAGGCCGCCGTCGAGGTAGAGCGTCGCCTGATCGCGGTAGTGTTTCGACGTCGGATCGCCGCTGTTGCCGGGCGGCATCACGCCGCGTCCTTCCCAGGGGGCGCCCGGGTGCATCACGAAGCGGAGGGCAGGGCCCACGCGGACGGCGAACGAGCCGCCTCGCAGATCGTACTCGCCCATGCACACCGTCGTCCCGTCGCCGCGGCCCGCGTACGGGCCAGGAGACGAGATGGCCTTGAGCCCTGGCACGTCGTGGAACGCGTGGCGGAAGGTGATCGTGTGCAGCGCGCCCCAGCGCCACTGAGCGGGATCGTCGCCGAGGAGCCGTCGCAGTCGACCTTCGGCCATCGCTGCTGCATCCGCGACGATGGTCGCGCGGTCGCGCCCTTCGAGCCACTCGACCGCTTCCCCCCCGAGCCCCTGCCCGAGCACCTGCAGGAGCGAGAGCGCGCTCACGTTCATGATCTCGAAGTAGCGCTCGAAGGCGAGCTCGCCGAGATCCTCGAGGAAGAGGTGACGGATGACGGCCTCGAGGAAGACGTAGGTCGCCGCGGCGCCGGTGCTGTTCTCCACGGCGTAGCCGCTCCACGCGCGCATCAGCTTCAGCACCTCGCCACCGCGGCGCGGCGTGAGCCCGAGGTCCCCGTCGTCGAGCCCCTCGAGGAGCGCGTCGCGCATGTGGAGCGCCCACGCCGAGCGCACGTCGCGCTGCAGGCGGGAGACGTCGTCGGGAGAGATCTTCGCGCCGTTCGCGGAGAGCGCGTCGAGGAGAGCGCGGATGCGCGCGTTGCGGAACGGCGGCTCGAACAGCTCACCGAGCGCGTAGCGATAGCCGTCGCCGTGCGGGCGCGTGTTCGCCGAGACGATGATCCCGTCCTTCGGATCGAGGAGGTGCGGCAGCTCTTCGGGGGGTACGTACCCGCGGAACGCGCCGCGCGGATCGTCGCCGTCGACGATGTCGAGCCCGCTGACGTTGCCGGCGCGCCGCGGGATGCGCCCCGCGTAGTGCCAACCGATGTGCCCCTCGCGATCCGCGAAGACGAAGTTGAGGGTCGGGCCGCCGTGATTGCGTACAGCGGCCTTCAGGTCGTCGAACGAGCGCATGCGGATCAGGCCGAGCGCGGCGTCGGCATCCAGCGTCGCGTCCTGTCCGCTCCACCGCAGCGCGAGGCCGTGCGACTGGCCGTTCGCCGATCCGTTCGACGAGAGGAGCTCGCTGCCGATGACGTGCGAGACGATCGGTCCGCGCGGGGTCGCGAGGAGCTCGATCGTGCGCGTGCCGCCCCCTTTGATCGTGATGGTCTCGGAGCGCGTGCGGAGACGTCCGTCCCGCCGGAGCTGCGCGAGATCCTCGCGATAGAGCTGGGCGTCGTCGCCCCAGCCCGCGGTCGCACCCCACGCCGCGAACTCGTTCTGGCCGATGGGGAAGGCAGGAAGACCGGGCACGGAGGCGCCGCGCACGTCGACGTCACCGCCGCGGGCGCGACACTCCCAGAACACCGCCGGCGCCGTCAGCGGCATGTGGGGATCGCTCGAGACGA
The DNA here is from genome assembly GCA_046593995.1 of Polyangiales bacterium. Taxonomy (GTDB): domain Bacteria; phylum Myxococcota_A; class Polyangia; order Polyangiales; family JADJMO01; genus JALHOE01. The sequence continues at coordinate 2,687 of JBKJQC010001299.1, read as the reverse complement.
TCGGCCGTCCCGTCGTCGTGCGGCTGCCGGCGATGGCGAAGGCGTTCGACCCGAGGTGGACGCCGTCGGCGCCGAGCACCGCGCGCAGGACCTCGGTCGTCGCCATCAACGGCTCGAGCGCGCCGACGTCGCCGCGCGTCACCGAGAGCGGATGGCGGATCGGGCGGAGCCGCGCCGCGCGCTTCGGATCGACGGCCTGGTCGACGAGCGCCCACGCGAGCGCGAACCGATACGAGAACGTGAGCTGGAACGCCATTCCCTTGGCGACGAGGAGTGAATCCGCGCCCGTCCACGGCGCCGGCTCGATGTCCAGCAAGAGCATCTCGAGCGGTCTGCGTCCGCTCGCGAGATAGGCGTTCACCCCGGCGGCGTAGGCGTCGACCCACGCGCGGCCTTCGGCCGAAGCGATCTCGTAGCTCGCCTCCGCGGCCGCGCGGAAGCCGACCGCTCGGACGAACGCATCGAGGTCGAAGAACGTGCGGCCCGCCATCATGCGCGTCGTCTGCTTCTCGTCGACGGGGCGATCGCCGAACGTCGCAGCGAGCTCGCCGCGGAGCGCGCGTCGCGAGAGCTCCATCTGGAAGAGGCGATCCTCCGAGCAGGCCCACCCCATGCCGAACGCCGCGTCGGCGCGCGTCGTCGCGAAGACGCCGGGAATCCCGAAGCGATCTCGCGCGATCGTCACCGCTCCGTCGAGACCCCGCACGCGCTCGGTCGGCGTGGCGCCCCCGTCGTCCGCGCGCCGTCGACCGACACGGTCGAGCACGCGCTCGACGACACCCTCCGCCACCGTCCCACGCGCGACCTCTCGGGCTCGGTCGCGGAGGTCTCCGGCGCGTAAGAGCAAGGCGCGTACAGTGCGAACCGGCCTACTCTGACCGAGGTCCCGGAGCGCCAGCCCGACTCGCGAATCGCTGCCGCGCTCGCCTCCCCCCGCGGGCGACGCAGGCGACTTTCGGCCGTCATGGTCCATGAGGGCGGTCGGTACTCCAGCGGCGCCCGGAGCGCGAACGGCCGTTCGCACTGCGTAGCGCGGAAAGAGAATCGAACGAAAAGGTCACGGATGGAGTTGCCCCGCGCCGATCGCCCGGCGCATCCTTGCTCCCGATGTCGGGCGCGCCGATCTACAAGGCCGAGGATCGTTCGATCCTCCTCCCATTCTACAAGCGGTTCCTCATGGACCCGTTCGTTCCATGGATCCCTGCGCGGATTCATCCGAACACGATCACGCATATCGGCCACGCGTTGAACGCAGCGGCGATGGCGCTCTTGCTCGTGCTGAAGCCGACCAAGGGCTGGGCGTTCATCGCAGCGGCGGTGCTGATGCACCTCTACTGCTGGTGCGACAACGCCGACGGAGCGCACGCGCGCCGCACGAAGCAGACGTCCGCGCTCGGCGAGTTCCTCGACCACGGGCTCGACATCCTCAACACGGTCTACATCGGCGTGATGAGCGCGGTGGTGCTCGACGCGTCCCCCGCGTTCACCATCGCGCTCGTGCTGATCATCCCGGCGGCGAGCGCGGTCACGTACTGGGAGCAGGCCGAGACCGGGGTGTTCCGCCTCGGGATGCTCAACCAAATCGAGTCTATTTTCGTGGTGGCGCTCTGCATGATCGCGACGGCGTTCCTGGGCACCGGCATCTGGCAGAAGTACACGCTCGGGCCGGTGTCGGCCTACCTGTTCATCCTCTGCTGGCCCATCTCCACGATGCTGTTCGGACTGGCGCGCAACGTCGTCCGCGTGCAGCGCACGGGGAGGCCGATCGCGCCGGCGATGGTGTTCATCGCGCTCCAGCTCTGCGTGTTCTTCGCCGGCTACCGCGGGTTCACCTCGGTGCTCGTCGCCTGCGCGTTCGCGACCGCCGCGAACCTCTACTTCGGCATCACGATGCTCGTCACCCGCCTCCGCGGCCTCATCCCGCGCCTCGACGGCGTGCTCGTCGTCGGGCTCCTCGCGATGGTCGGCTTTCTCGCCTACTGCTCGCTCGGCCTCCGGCTCGCCGATCCGTTCGGCGTCGTCGCGCCCGTCGCGGTCGTGTGTCTCGTGGGGGCGCGCGTGATCGCGCACACGCGGCTCGGCGTGCAGTTCCTGGCGCGCGTCGAAGGCGCGCGCTGAGCTCGTCTTCGTGAGCAATCTCTCGTGAGACCCCTTCGTGAATAGGGCGGCGCTCGTCCGCGGGATCCAGCTCGTCGTCCTCATCACGCTGGCGACGTTCACCTGGCTCTTGTGGAGGGCAGTCTCGGAGCAGAAGGCGAACGTCCTCGCCGGGCTCGCGCACGTGAAGCCCGGATGGCTCCTCGTGGCCGCGGTGCTCGCGCTGCAGGAGGGCGTCTGCGGGGGCCTCCGCATGTTCCTCCTCGCGCGCGTGCTCACGCCGGAGATCAAGGTCCGCACCGGCGTCGTCTCGGAGTTCGTGCTGATGTTCGTCGCGGGCGTGACCCCCGGTCAGCTCGGCGCGCCGATCGCGCAGGTCGCGGTCCTGGTGCACGGCGGGATGAAGTTCGCCGCCGTTGCGACCGCGGAGCTCCTGACCGCGTTCTGCACCATTCTCTTCTTCCTCACGTCCGCGGTCGTGATCCTGGTCCTGCGGCACACCGGCGCGCTGAACGTGCCGCAGGACCAGGATCACGACCGCGGACGTGAGGAAGAAGAGAATGGTGCAGAACGCGGTCAGGAGCTCCGCG
>JBKJQC010001166.1:0-6335 GCA_046593995.1 Polyangiales bacterium | reverse complement strand
GGAGCCCGCTGCCCGACACCGCGGTGATCGACGACCGCTGCTTCGTGCGCCCGGTACCGGTCCGCGCATTGCTCGACGCGACGGCGGCCGACGACGCCGTCGTACAGGCCTTGATTGCACGCGGACACCCGATGCTGCGAGAGCTCGAGGCGGACGCCGAGGTGCGCGGTGAAGCACGGGGGGAAGCGCGCGGGGAAGCGCGCTCGATCGTCCTCGTTCTACGCGCGCGCGGTCTCGACGTGACCGAGAAAGAGGAGGCAGCCATCGTCTCGGCCGACCGCGCGACCGTCGCGCGTTGGCTCCCACGCGTCGTCACCGTCGCTTCGGCCGCGGAGCTCCTCGCGGCGGAAGAGCGCTGAGCGGAGCCCTCGACGACGCGCGCGCACGCGGGTAGCGCTTCGAGCGATGCGCATCGCGACCTGGAACGTGAACTCGCTCAAGGCTCGGCTCGAGAAGCTCGAGTGGTGGGTGGATCGCGCGCAGCCCGACGTGATCCTCTTGCAGGAGACCAAGCTCGCCGACACGGAGGTCCCGCGTGAGGCCTTCGAAAAGCTCGGCTACGCGCTCGCGCACCACGGCGCGCCGGGCGGGCGCAACGGCGTCGCGATCGCGAGCAAGGTCGGCCTCGACGAGGTGATCACGAACTTCGGCCGGCCGCTGGCGCCCGCGCACACCGACGCGCCGGACGACGAGCCGTTCGCGGAGCCGCGGATGATCTCCGCCGTCTGCGGCGGCGTGCGCGTGGTCTCGATCTACGCGCCGAACGGCCGCAAGGTGGGGTCACCGTTCTACGACGCCAAGCTCGTGTGGTTCGACCGGCTCTCCACGTGGCTCACCGAGCGCGCTCCGAGCGAGCCGCTGCTCGTGGGCGGCGACTTCAACGTCGCGCCTGCGGACATCGACGTATGGGATCCGGCTGCGTGCAACGGCGGTACCCACGTCTCGCCGAGGGAGCGCGCAGCGTTCGACACGCTGTGCGCGTGGGGCCTGGTCGACGCCTATCGACATCTGCACCCCGAGCCCGAGCGGTACAGCTGGTGGGACTATCGCGCGGGCCTGTTCCACAAGAACTTCGGCATGCGCATCGACACCTGCCTGGTCACCAAGCCGCTCGTCCCACGCATCGTGTGGGCGGAGATCGATCGCGAAGCGCGCAAGGGCAAGCCCATCCCCTCGGACCATGCGCCGGTCGTCGTCGACCTCGACCAACAGGGAAAACCCTTCGACGCCGGCTGGCTCTCGGCCGACGCGCGCATCGCCGAGCGTCGCAACCCGCCGGCACGGCGCCCCCGCAAAGGTGCTGCCTGACAGGCGGTGTCGGAGCGCGTCGACTGACCGGTACGCGGTCGACACGGCCCCGCCCTTCTCGATAACGTGCTCACCCATGCGATTCCTGCAGATGGTCAGCGCCGGCGGCGTCCGCACCCGATGACCGCGCCGCTCGTCGCGCTCTCGTCCTCGTGGCTGCCGTTCATCGGTCTCCTCGTCGCGTCGGGGATCACCTTCGCATGCAGCGGACCGCGTGCGGAGAGCGGACGCGGATCGCCGACGATGGCCGCGCCGACGGAAGCCGACGTCGCGCGCGTGCTCGACGACTGGCACGACGCCGCGGCGAAGTCCGACGAGGAGCGTTACTTCGCGCACCTCACGGCCGACGCCGTCTTCATCGGCACCGACGCCACGGAGCGCTGGGACGTGAAGGCCTTTCGCGCCTACGCGCACCGACCGTTCTCGAAGGGGAAGGGGTGGATCATGCGCGCGACGTCGCGTCACGTGATGTTCGCCGACGGGGGGAGGACGGCATGGTTCGACGAGGAGCTCGACGCGAAGAACCTCGGCGCGGCCCGAGGGAGCGGCGTGCTGCTGCGCGGCGCCGACGGCACGTTCCGCATCGCGCACTACGTCCTCTCCGTGAGCGTGCCGAACGACAAGTTCAAAGCCGTGAAGGAGCTGCTCGAGCAGAAGTGACGAGGGATCCCACTCCATCGCTCGCAGTGAGCATCTGCCGCGGGTACGCACGACGAGCCTCGTGGTATTCCGTGTCTCGTGACCGAGCGAAACAGTGCCACGCGCCTCCACGGACAGCTTCTCTCGCTCTCGCTGAGCGACCTCTCTCCCCCGCACGTCGATCCGCGCGTCGCGGCGCACGTCGCGCTCGGTGTCGTCGATTTCGCGAGAGGCCAAGACGGGCAGGCACGTTTCGGCGAGGCGGCGTCCGGCGCGCACGGCGAGCTCGACCCCGAGCTGCTCGCAGATCTCGGCCAGCTCGCCGATGCGCTCCTGAAGGTCGTCGACGTCTTCGACGCCGCGCCGCGCGATCCGAAGCCGGTGGCCGTGGCGCCCGAGCTCGACGTGGAGTGCCGTGCGCGGCGCGCCGTCCTCGTCGGATTGCTCGCCGAGCGATCGCCGCGCGCGCCCGGGGTAGCTTCGGCGTTGCGGCGCGTGAAGCTCTCGTACGGCGCGAGCGATCTCGCGTCCGATCTCCGTTCGCTCGCTGCGATCGTCGAGCAGAGCGCGTTGGACGCGAGCCTCGTCGGAGATACGCGCGCGCTCGCGAAACGCCTCGAGGACGTCCTCGTGGCAGAGGACACGCCCGAGCTACGCGAGGCACGCCTCGCGCTGCGACGCGTGTGGACGCTGTTCGAGCGGACCTATCGTAAGGTCGCCGAGCTCGGGCGGGAGCTCTTCTCGGACGATCCCGAGGCGCTCTTCCCGACCCTCGAGGCGATCGCCGGCATCGAGCGCACCGCGCGGCACGAGTCGTCGTCGGCGCGACCGGCCTCGACGCTGATCGACGACGCGATGCCCAAGTCGGTCCGCGCCGCCGTCTCCGTGCGCGCGCCGGTCTCGCTGCGCGGCACCCGCTCGGTCCAGTCTCCCGCGGCCGGCGTCGCGACCAGAACGGCCGACGTGGAGCTCGATCTCGCGACCGAGTCCACCCTCTGGCTCGGCTTCTCGCAGGACATCGCCGAGGGCGGCGTCTTCATCGCGACGCACGCCCCGCACGCGCTCGGCACGCCGATGGACCTCACCGTTCGAATCGGAACCGGCGAGCCGATGACCATCGCGGGCATCGTGCACTGGACGCGGACGCAGCTCGATAACGACGACGCGCCGCCCGGTCTCGGCGTCCGCTTCACGAGCTTGTCGGTCGACGCCGCACGCGCGCTCTCCGAGCTCGCAGCACGGCGCACGCCGATCTTCTACGACGACTGAACGAGCGGTGTTCGAGCACCGATGCGCGGCGCGTACACGCGCTGCGCTCGGACGCGGTTGCTTGCGCTCTGCGCGGCGAGCCCTATAGTCGCTCGCAGGTTCTACATGCGACGTCTGGGCTGATTTTCCCGATGTTCCGCTGCTCCCGCGCGCCGGCCCGAGCTTCGACTTCTCGGCGCAGGAGGGGACACATGCTCACTGCAGAGAAGGCCGTCGAGGCCTCGGATGCGACGCGCGACGTTCGACGCGCGGAGGCGGTGCTGACGACGGGCGCACTGCAGAGCGCGATCTTCAACAGCGCGAACTTCTCCAGCATCGCGACGGACGCCAAGGGCGTCATCCAGATCTTCAACGTCGGGGCCGAGCGAATGCTCGGTTACGCCGCGATCGACGTCGTGAACAGGATCACGCCGGCCGAGCTCTCCGACCAGCGTGAGCTGATCGTCCGCGCCGACGCGTTGAGCTTGGAGTTCGGAAGACCCATCGCACCCGGATTCGAGGCGCTGGTCTTCAAAGCGTCCCGCGGCATCGAGGACATCTACGAGCTGACGCAGGTGCGCAAGGACGGGAGTCGCTTCGCGGCCGTGGTCTCGGTGACCGCGCTCCGCGACGCCGGCGACGCCATCATCGGCTATCTGCTCATCGGTACCGACAACACCGCTCGCAAGCACGCGGAAGCAGAGCGCGCCAAGCTCGATCAGCGGCTACGCGACCAGCAGTTCTACACGCGCTCGCTCGTCGAATCGAACATCGATCCGCTGATCACCACGGATCCCGCGGGGATCATCACCGACGTCAACAAGCAGACCGAGGCGCTGACCGGTTGCACGCGCGCCGAGCTCATCGGCGCGCCGTTCAAGAACTACTTCACCGATCCGCATCTGGCCGAGGCGGGCATCCGCCGCGTGCTCCGCGAGGGAAAGGTGACGAATTACGAGCTCACCGCCCGCGCGCGCGACGGCGCGCTCACGGTCGTGTCCTACAACGCGACCACGTTCCACGATCGCGATCGGAACTTGAAGGGCGTCTTCGCCGCGGCGCGCGACGTCACCGAGCTCAAACGGTTCGAGCACACGCTCCAGCAGAAGAACCTCGCGGAGGACGCGAGCCGCATGAAGTCCGACTTCCTCGCGCACATGTCGCACGAGCTGAGGACGCCGTTGAACGCGATCATCGGCTTCTCCGAGGTATTGCGGGACGGCCTGCTCGGGGCGCTGACGGATCAGCAGCGGGCGTTCGTCGGCGACATCTTCAGCAGCGGTACCCACTTGCTCGCGCTGATCAACGACATCCTCGACCTCTCCAAGGTGGAGGCCGGCAAGATGACGCTGGACCTCGAGGCGGTGCCGATCGCGTCACTCTTCGCGAACAGTCTCACCATCATCCGAGAGAAGGCCGCGGCCCGCGCCGTCGGCTTGAAGATCGTAGTCGCCCCCGACCTCGGCTCGCTCGCGGCCGACGCGCGCAAGATCAAGCAGATCGTCTACAACCTGCTGTCGAACGCGGTGAAGTTCGCCGTCGAGGGGGGCGACGTGACGCTCCGTGCGCGACGCGCGACGCGCGCGGAGGTCGGGCGCCTCGACGGCGTCTGGCGAGGCCGTAGCCTCCCCCTCGCGAAGAGCGACCACCAGGAGTTCCTCGAGATCAGCGTCACCGATACCGGAATCGGCATCTCCACCGAGGGCCTGAGCCACCTCTTCGAAGCGTTCAGTCAGATCGACAGCGGGCTCTCACGCAAATTCGAGGGCTCGGGGCTCGGGCTCGCGATGGTGAAAGTGCTCGCCGAGCTCCACGGCGGGACGGTCTCGGTCGAGAGTCGCGTCGGGACAGGGTCGTGCTTCAAGGTGTGGCTGCCCCTGCGCGGCGCGGCCGACCTCGCGCTCCCGGCGATTCCTCCGCCCGGCTCCGCCTCCGCCCCGTCGCGTGATCAGCGCATCGCGCTGGTCGTCGAAGACGACGTCGCATCCGCGCAGCTGATCCGCGTGCAGCTCGAGGCGGAGGGTTTCCGGGTCATCCACGCCCGGTGCGCCGACGCTGCGATGGAGGTCGCCGCGCATCGGCAGCTGTCGCTCATCACCCTCGACATCAAGCTGCCCGGCGCGGACGGCTGGGAGCTCCTCCATCGACTGCGGACCGTGCCCGCGCTCGCGCTCGTGCCGGTCGTGATCGTCTCGCTCGCCGCGGAGCGAAACAAGGGCTTCGCGCTCGGCGCCGCGGCGGTCATGCACAAACCGATCTCTCGGCCCGAGCTCCATGCTTCGCTCCTCGAGCTCGGCCTGATCCCGGCCGCTCCGGGGTCGACGCTCAAGGTGCTCGTCGTCGACGACGATCCGAAGGCGGTCGAGCTCGTGGCGACGCGGATGATCGGTCTCGCAACCACGGTGCTCCGCGCGTATGGCGGTCGATCCGCGATTCACCTCGCGCAGGCCGAGCTGCCCGATCTGATCATCCTCGACCTGATGATGCCCGAAGTGAACGGCTTCGACGTCGTCGCGGCGCTGAACGCGCGGCCGGAGACCGCGCGCATCCCCGTCATGGTGGTCACCGCCATGAGCCTCACGGCCGAGGACCGCGACAAGCTCAGCAGCTTTGTGACGCTGATCGTCGAGAAGGGCGACTTCCCGCACGATCGCTTCCTCACCGAGGTCCGCCGGGCGATGTCGGGGCGGAGCCTGGCGGCGGCCTGAGATGGCGGCGGTGCTCGTCGTCGAGGACAACCGCGCGAACATGACGCTCGCGACCTTCCTGCTCGAATCGTCCGGCCACTCCGTGCTCTCCGCGACGACGGCGGAGGCCGGGCTCGAGATCGCGCGCGCCGAGCATCCGGATCTGGTCCTGATGGACATCCAGCTCCCGGGGATGGACGGTCTCGAGGCCATCGCGCTCTTGAAGCAGGACGAAGCGACGCGCGACATCCGCGTCATCGCGCTCACCGCGCTCGCGATGAAGGGGGACGAAGAGCGGATCCGCGCGGCCGGCTCGGACGGCTACATCGCGAAGCCGATCCGCTATCAGCAGTTCCTCGCCGCGGTTGCCGAGCAAGTCGGTGAGAAGTGACCGATCGGGGCTGGCTCGCAGCGGCGTGACAAGCGCCTGACGATCAGGCAAACACGTGGGTG